>PEAB01000047.1 GCA_002753395.1 Nitrospirae bacterium MYbinv3
GTAAAGATGCAAAAAAAATAGAGAGGGCTTTGCCCTCCCTAGACCCTCCCACAAGGGGACTCGTCCCCTTGACCCCGTAAATGTCAGGCGTGGCTGCTAAAGATGTTACTCGCTATACATCAATAATGCTTAAGTCAACAGCATTACCCCTCAGACCCCCTCACAATGGGACTAGTCCCCAGCAGCAGTCACTCTCGGAAGTTTTTCGCTCATACTGCGACTTCCATAAGGGTTAGACTTACTGACTCAGGCTATGGTAATTATGCTTTTAAGATTTCTGGATTCCTGCTTACGCAGGAATGACATACTTGGAAAACGCCTATACTGTCATTCCCACGAAAGTGGGAATCCATGTCTTGAAACCATAAAAATAAAATACCATGTTTTTTTAAGAGGATACACTGAAAACTTATATACGCTCATATTACGACCTCCACTTTAGACAAATTATAACTTTAAAGCTGTCTATACTATCTACAATCTTTTGTTCCATATGCCTATCAAAAGGTTACCTAAGAAGGACAAGAACGGGTTTTTTTGCCGGGCTGCCAGACAGCATACCCTCTGCACTGATATCCTCGTCAATGTCGGGCCAGTGTATGCCATGACCATCGCCGCTGATCTCATAGTTAGCCCGTTGTCGCTGCGTTGCTTCTGACAAACGCCAAGACCAGGCAAGAGGTACGCTTATTGTTCGCCCGTCTGTAAGAAAGGCCGTAATTGTGTCCTCTGTTATTGTTACTTCTTTGATTCGTGCCTCTGACGTGCTAACTGCAATGCTCATCCCATGCCTTAGTATTATGATGATGTGTAACTCAGTGTCTCTTGGATATCCTCTTGCTCCAAATCTGGATAGGCCTTGAGTATTTCGTCTTCGGTCATATTATCCGCAATCATACCAACTATAGTTGCTACAGGTATACGCAATCCCCGTATGCATGGAACTCCAGCCATCTGTCTTGGATCCACAGTAATTCTGGTAAACCTCTTTTTTATCTCCTTCATTTATCATACCTGCATTAAAACAAGGATGATGTGGGAAGTTCAGCTTTATCAGTAAACCTACCATCCCCACTCATCTATAGTTTTTTTTGACGGCTGAATATACGCCGTGCGGGACAAGTGTTTGAACAGATAATAATGACTGCTACAGCATCCTTAAACGCCTAAGTTCTCCATTAATCTGTGCTCAAGGCGGAAACCGATGTTGTTGTTCCTGTTACCGGGCATGTTGTTGTTGCGGTTAGAGCACCGCACGTTCTGAGGGTTATTGTTCCAACTACCGCCACGTATCACACGATTAGCGCCTTTTTTCAACCCTTGCCCCAAAATATCTTTCTCCTTAACATGTAGCTGTCAAAAAATGACAGATATCCATTTATACTGTTTAAACTCATCAGTAGATGCTGCTCTGGTATATGACCACTTTCCCATTCTTTTATCTTCTGTTGCATCTTTCCCATACATCTCTTTAAGCTCTCCTTTTTTATCCTCAGAAGATTTGGGTAAATTCTTGAACCTAGAAAACTTAAACCATTAGCCCTTTGATTTATCATCACCACGTTCGTATTAAGTTTCAACCCCAAATGGTTTGTCAAATAATCATCAATCCCCAATCGTATATCTTTTAAAAATCCCTTATCATCACTCAGGATCACAAAATCGTCCATATACCTTACATAACATTTTACCATCAGTTGCTCTTTTATGCAATGATCGAATGGATCCAGGAACACATTTGCCAGAAACTGACTCGTTAAGTTGCCTATTGGTAATCCTTTATCTTCCTTACCACCGTTTCTTATTATTGCTTCAAGAAGTTCAATTGTATCTTTGTCTTTTATCCTTCTTTTAACTATTTCAATTAATAGAGCATGATCTACACTCTCAAAATACTTCTTGATATCCGCTTTAAGAAACCACTTATTGTTCCTTAAGAAAGCTTGTGTCCTTAAGATAGCTTTATGTGTTCCCTTGTCTTTTCTTGTAGCATATGAATCGTATATGAATGTTTTTTCATATATAGGTTCAATGATGTTTATTATAGAATGATGTACTACCCTGTCTCTAAAAGGGGCGACGGATATGGTTCTTTCTTTCGGATCGTAAATCTTAAAATGCCTGTATTGTCCTGGCTTATAAGACTTTTTTCTCAATTCTCTTTGCAGCTTCAAGAGTTCTTCCTCCATGTGAAAATGGAAAGACATGCTCTCCTCTGTTCGATTAGAGCCTTGGAAGGCTCTCTTAAATGCAGTATAAAGATTCTTGAAATCAGTTATCAGCGGGAATAGATTTCCTATTCGTTTCAACCTTCAGCCAACCTCCAACCATCATTCCTGTCTCGTTCAGTTCATTTATAATGTATTCGTACTGTCTAATCGATATATACCTCCTCTCCATGCTGATCCTGAAAAATACTCTAAGCTTTTCTATATATAAATTAATGCTTTGCAGTATATATAACCTATTCTTTGTATATATGGCCTCGATTATCTTTTCCATGACCTCTAAGGCCATGTTTGCTATCTTAGTTGATATGGTAAAGCGGGCGTTTTTGGGATATTTCTCAACAGTAGCGAGTATCCAGTCTAATATCTTCGTCCATTTCTCAAAAATTGGATAATTTTCTTTCATTTTTTATCAGGATAGAAGTTATTAATAATATCAATGATTTCTTTGCCATATTTCTCTATTTTTTTCTTACCGAAACCCCTTATTGACCTTAGCGCCTCAAGGCTTTTGGGCGTCCTTTTAATAAGTTCCATAATCTCACTATTTGTAGCAATAATATAAACAGGTACACCATCGGCCTCTGCCTTGTTTTTCCTCCATTCCTTAAACCTTTGGTAGAGTAGTTTTTCTGGTTCGTCCAAGTTGACATCAGGGGTTTTTTCGTCCTTTAACACCTCGTTGTATTCAATCAGTATGGTCCAGTAAGGTTTACCATCGCTTTGAAAAAAATAGGTCTCCATCTTTCGCACCTTCTTGTTGAGGCAGAAGTTGTTCACCTCTTCATCAAAGAAGCAGCCCTTCTCTGAAACAAACGGTATTGCAAATATCCTCACTGGCATTCTTTACTATAATACACCAATTGCATATCATATATATACTAAGCTAAATGGAGTTTGCAAAAAAATTTTGACCTTGACATCCAATAACATGAAAATGTCATTCCTGCGAAAGCAGGAATCTATGCATCTTGACGGGATTACGGAGTGGATTCCCGCTTACGCGGGAATGACAAGATTTTTGCAAACCTGACTTATCTTGGTATATATACCCATATATATACGCACTCACACCTTAACCGCGCCTCTACGAACTACCCAAAAAAATCGACGCTGCTACGCAGCGACAATAAAAAATAAAAAAATTCTAAAAAGTAAAAAACTAAAAACCTCAAAAGGTTACCGAAAAAAGACAAGGCGGAAACCGATGTAGCTGAGCCTGCGACCGGGCACGAGGTTGGCGCGGCTAGAGCACCGCACGCCCTGAGGGTACCTGTACCAACTACCGCCACGAAACACACGATCAGCGCCCGACTTTGTATATATAGGGTTGTCTTTAACAGACTGGCTATATGCGTCTGCACTATACACATCTTCCACCCATTCCCAGACATTCCCAGACATGTCATATAACCCAAGGCTATTGGCCTTAAAATTACCTACAGGAGTTGTCTGACTCCGATACTCCCCCGCATCCGAATATGGCTGTTTATAGTCCGCACGGGCATTATAATTAGCAATCCCAGAATTTATCCTATCAGTACCAGTTCCAAACCTTACCTTCTTTCCACCCTCCCTGCACGCATACTCCCACTCCGCCTCCGTCGGCAGCCGATATTTCCTGCCGGTCTGCTGATTTAGCTTCGATATATATATCTGCACATCATCCCAACTTACCTGCTCCACCGGATACCTCCCTCCTTTCTTAAAAAAAGAAGGATTGCTTCCCATCACCTTTTCCCATTGAGCCTGAGTAACCTCATACCTGCCCATATAGAAACCATCAACACACACCTTATGCAGAGGCTTCTCGTCAGATACCCCCTCACTAAACGTGTCTCCCATTTCATAACACCCGCCCTTTACCAGCACGAAATCAGGGTCTTCTTCCTCCGAAACAGCCAATATCAAGACCGTTGCCCTCTTTACCTGCCTAAATATATCACGCTGTTCCATCCTTGTCCTATTGGACACACGCTCCACCCCCAAAGGATAAGCAGCTCTAATGAGCTGATTCGCAGAATATATGGGAATGGCAAAGTTTATCCTCTCCGGTAATACTCCTGATTCTATCAGCATCTTTGCCGCATTGAGCTTAGCTACGGCAATCCCGATGACCTCTCCACGATCATTGACAACAGGTCCGCCGCTATTGCCAGGGTTTATATTAGCATCTATCTGAAATATGGGAAAACGCTCACTCTCTCTTTTAGCATTTATCCTGCCATCAGAAAAAGAGACCTCTGTCCCCAACTCGGAAGCAAGTGGATAGCCTAAAACCATCACGTAATCTGTAACCTCCATCTGGTTGGAATCCCCTAATCGAACCTTTGGCAGATTCACAGCGCCTATCTTCAGCATAGCAATGTCTTTATCCTCATCGGCCATAACGACCTTCGCTTCATATTTTCTGGCATCGCTCAAGACAACCAATATCCCTTTAGCCCCTTTTACCACATGGTTATTAGTCAATATAAAGCCGTCACTATGTATAATGAACCCGCTGCCGGATGAACCTCCTGTGTTCTCTTTCTCTGCGCCAACCAGACCGATACCCATAGAACTAAACACACACAACACAACGATCGCCCTAATACACCTAAGAACGCTCCTCAAAAACATAACTTCCTCCCACACGATAGATTATGATTACTGCCATTATTGTAATCAAAAAACGCTTAACATTTCAAACTCATGGATAGGGTGTTATAGCTATACCAAGATAAGTCAGGTTTGCAAAAATCTTGTCATTCCCGCGTAAGCGGGTGACCGGTAACTTAACACCCTCCCCTAACCCCTAATGCTGTTGACTTAAGGTTGTGAAGATGAAAAAAAGGGAGGGCTTTGCCTCTGCCGCAGGGGTTCGCAACCCCCTCCCTTAGACCCTCCCACAAGGGAACTTGTTCCCTTGACCCTGTAAATGTCAGGCGTGGCTGCTTAAGGTGCTATACATAGGTTCATACACCTAATCTTAAGTCAACAGCATTACCCCAAACCCTTCCCATCTATTGTTACTCTACACTCTGAATCGCTGGATTTAATCATCTTTGCACCCTCAACATAAGAATGTTATACTATTACACTATATAACCCGAAGGAGTTTAAATTATGACAGAGACGCTTAAGTATGATAACAAGGGGCTAATACCAGCTATAATCCAGGACGTAAACAGCGGCGAGGTACTGATGGTAGCCTACATGAACGAGGCCACGCTCAATCAGACGCTGCAGAGCGGGTTTACGCATTTTTGGTCACGTTCAAGACAGAAGTTTTGGAAAAAAGGGGAGGAATCTGGGCATGTTCAGGAGGTCAAGGAGGTGCTAGTTGATTGCGATGCCGATACACTCCTGATAAAGGTAATACAGCATGGGGCAGGGGCCTGCCACACAGGCCATAGAAGCTGTTTTTACAAGGATATAAACGGTAAGGTGATCTCTGAAAAGGTATTCTCTGAGGAACAGGTCTACGGTAAACAATAGGACACCATGCCTTTGTAAGTCACTCATGCGAAATCAGGAATCTACATCACATTAACGTTTATAGATGACGGAATGAAATCATTAGGCAAGGGAGGTAAACTGTGAAAAAGTATTTTGTACTTATAGTTATTTTGTATTGTTTTTCAGTTGTTGTTGTCAGCGCTGAATGTATCAAGGGTGATTGTAAGAACGGGATAGGTACATATGCCTTTCCAGATGGCAATACTTATGAGGGGGAGTTTAAAGACGAAAAGATGAATGGTACCGGTAAGCAGACGTTTAAGGATGGCAGAAGATATACCGGCTCTATAATGGATAACAAGAGGCATGGCAAGGGTATCTTTGAATTCCCAGATGGCAGTAAGTTTGAGGGCGAGTTTGCCGATGATAAACGTCTAAAAGGGACCTTTACCTGGCCCAACGGTGATAAATACGAGGGGGAGTTTAAGGGTGATACTATAACAGGTACAGGCGTTTATACTTATTCCAATGGTACAAGATACGAGGGAGAGCTTAAAGACGGCAAACAGGATGGCAAAGGCACGATATACTATCCTGATGGCAAAAAATATGTTGGTCAGTTTAAGGACAACAAAAAAGTCGACCAAGGAAAGATGATCTACCCCGGCGGTGTAGAAAAAGAGATAAAACGTTGAAGTAAGTCAGACAAATCCTTGTTGTTTTAACTCCGAGATGATATCTGTCCTCACCTGTTCATCAAAGAGTACCTCTACATGGTTTAGCGGATAAACGATGTGTTTGTCAGAATATGGAATCCTTGAGCTCTTTTCGCTAACAAGACCATCGCCAAGGCCGTCGGTGATCTCATCAGGGGCAATACCATTTGGCAGGATTGTGGTTAGTATCTCTGGTACAGAGAAGAGCTTCTTGTAAGTCAACATCCTTTTGTCATCACCAGGCCGGGAGTTAAACTGCACACTATAAAGGGTGAATAGTTCCGCCTTGATGGTTCCAATAGATAGGGTAAAAAACTTTCTCGCTGGTTTGGCAACTAGGGATCTTATAAGCTCTGAGTTAGGCAACAACTCTTTTACTGCCCTGCTGCTAAGAAAGTTGAAGCTCCGTTGGATCTTACTTAAAAACGTCCCTTTTTCTACGTCTTCAAGATAAGGCAAGACCAACGAGGTAAATGTTGAAAGCACTGTTGCCCACTTAGCTAAGGTTGATCCCCCATGAGGGGCAGAGATAGAGATAATGCCCAACAGTGGTACATCCACGGTTGGGGGCAAGGTCTCGGCAAACCTCCTGGCAACCACCGCACCCCTACTGTGTCCGACGATAATAACGCCCTGTCGTGTATAATCCTTATAAGCATTCAGTATACCGGTAAGTTCATTTAGGGCGTAGACGACCTCATTAGCAGGCCTTTGCAGGCTGAATGCCAGACAAGGCATGTCAAGCGCCATCAGGTCGTGAAAGACGGTGTCTAGCTCATAACTAAGCTCCCCTGTGGTTATAGGCGATATTGACTCTTGTCGTGAAACAACCTTTTGTTGAGGTGCCCTTGATAGCATAATCTCAATAGGATAACTGCCTGCAAGCACCCTGGCCTTCTCTGGGTAGACCCAAACGTTTTTATCCATCCCAAGCCCGTGCATAAAGACAAATAGAGGATAAGCCATCTTGCCCTTGTGAAAAAAGACATCAATCGCCCTGGCCACTACATTATATTATTCTCATTGTTATTTTTCGATTCCCCACATACTTCGAGATCTTTCTCTTTGTCTTTTAAAGACGTTCCTGTATACTCAAGCATCAGAAACTCCATCTTTCGTTTAACTAACGCAAAAAGCTCTCCACTGACCTCATCTCCACTCCAAAAACCTGTAGGCAATTTTATAACGGCGCCGCCTTCCGCTATTCCTAACATAGATGTTTTTGCACCACAGTTTTGACCGAAACGCTCTCTTAAGAAATCGTATAATGAGATAGATGGATCCGTGCACCTGGCTGATATCCTCACGTTAGTATTGTCTACGATAGCCCACGTGACAGCTAACTGTATCTCAGTCATTCGTATGAGGTTATCTGCAATGATTGATAACTGATCAGCGTCCTTTGAAGATATAAAGCCTATGCTTGTTACCAGTATTGCTTCTTTTATCCTCCAGCCTTCGACGGCATCTTTAAAGTATTCAAAATAGCGTTGAGGAAGTGGATAGTTGTAAATATGGCGAAAGATATCCTTGTCTGCGTACTCTAAAAGCCTGGAATATTCAGTTACATCTCTCTCTGTTGCGTTTAAGAGCATTTTGGTGTCATTGAAAATGGCAAGCACGCCAAGAGTAGCCTCCTGACTGTTCTTAGTAAAACTGATATTTAATAAAAACGCAAGCTCTACGAGCAAAGTAGCAGACGCTCCAACTCTATCAATCCACATGAAGTTATTATCATTTTCATCCTCTTTAATTTTAGCATCAATCTCGTGATGATCTATTATTATTATAGGATTTATGATCCGCCCTTCAAGTCGTGAGTCATTTACCTGTGATGAGTCTACCAGTGCACAAATCTGTATTTCTTTTGGCATCTCGCTGATGGGGATCAGGATTGAACCAAGGTCGTATAATGTATATATAACCCGGTTTTGAGGATGTCCAAAATGTCCGCAGTAATAAATATCTGCATGTATGTCAAAGGTCATGGCAATGTAGCGTAAAAGCACTGCTGAGCCAATGGCGTCAGGGTCTACCTGCGTTATGACTATAGGAAGCGAATGCAAACCCGTTAGTACCTTCTTAAATTTCTCCACTCTTTCAGTCATTGTGTTATTCAAACACACATGCACAAAACCTGTCAATAGCAGCCTATGGTTGGATGCATAATTTATTCATGGATTTTGGGTATAGAAGGGAGGGCATTGCCTCTGCCGCAGGGGTTCGCAACCCCCTCACTCAGACCTATCCACAAGGGGACCAGTCCCCATTGAGCCAGGGGTGTCACACCCCCTTGACCCCGTAAATATTTTTACTCCACATGTTTTTCTTATAAACCAGTTGTTGATTGACAAAGGAGCGCTTAATAATTTAGATTAGGTTATATAATAACGTAGAATATCAATGTTAAAGATAGCATTACCATCAAGATTGAATTTAGAGGCGGCTGAGGAAACAGCCAACGTCGTCAGGGAGCGGATTAAGAACCACAAGGCAGTCCTCATTGACGCCTCGGAGGTTAGGATTATTGAACCTGAGGGGCTTGACTGCCTGCTGGCCATATCAGGGTTTGTCAGAGATAACAGGCTACCAAAGGTTATCATACGCAGACCAAGCAGGGTGATGAGAGACGTCCTGATTCTCTCCAACACTTTGAAGTTGTTTGAAATAATCGAATAAATCTATGAAAGGCAAGGCCGCAATCTTTATTATCGTATTTGTCATGGTTCTACTGTGTCTCAACAGGATAAACTGTTTTAGCGGTCAGGACGATTTGTTAACCGGTGAATATTCCAGGTACAGGATAGCTTCAGTTAAGTACGATCTTTATCCGCCAGTGCTAAAGGGTGAAATTAAGAGACTGGACTGGCTTGCCGACAACGTGGCAAGGGTGACCGGGGAAGTTGATGCCAGCAGCCAATACAATGGGGCAGTTTATACGTTTTTCGTTTGCGTTGAAGGCGACCTGGACTACGAACAGCCTCTGTTTAAGATAGAATCAAACGGCAGGTTTGAGGCCGTCGTAAACGTTGGACGCGAGTACATGGATTATGGGAAGGTGTTTTATCTTAAGGTTGTCAAGAGCATCAACGGCCAGGTCGTTAACGAACTAAAGGAAAAGATAGTAAAAAAACTAGGCGGGGACAAAATTATCATCTTTGACAAAAAATCCAAGGTGCCAGCCACAGGTTTAAACGGTATTGAGATGTGGCTAAAGCAGCAGACCGTAGAGACAGACAAGGTAGTCAACATGCCATTCAGGGTGGATAACGGCAGGTTTGTAAAGAACTATAGATACATTGCCTATGCACCGGAGGAGAGGTATCTTGCCCGCTACGGCAGGATCACACTGTACGGCAGCTCAGTAATGGCCAAGGCGTTGCTTGTCAAGGGCGAGTATGAAAAGGCCAGTATGATTGCAGGGGTGTGGATAGCACAGACCGATGATATGGGTAGGATCCCTCGAAGTGCAAACATCGTTGGAGACACGTACATATCACCCTCAGTTAGAAGCGGAGACACCGCCCATTTCCTTGGAAGTCTTGCCCTCTTAAAGGCCTATAGTGGCAGCAGCGAATACGACGATGTCATAATACGCATTGTGGAAAAGTACTTTATCACCCTGCAAGACAAAGAAACCGGTCTGATAAGGGGCGGCTACGATGGCTCAGGGGATGGCTATGATCCTTTTAAAAGTTATACAGTCGTCAACTGGGCGTCTGCTGAGCACAACTTTGACCTGTTCCAGTCGCTGGTGTTGTTGAGTAAGGTCTTCAGCGGTGAAAAGGGTGAGCTTTTCAGGAGGCTCTCAGAACGGGTTGCTTATGGCTTAGACAACTACATGTGGAATGACAGCATCGGTACATTTAACCGCGGCTACAGATTTGAGGCCGGTGAGGACCGTGCCCTTGCCCTTGACTGCGCCTCGTGGGGCGCCCTGTATCTGCTTAAACAAGCCAGACTTGCCCGCCAATCTAATAACGTTGAAAGGGAACGGTTTTACATAAACAGGGCCAAGAGAGCGCTTTCCTTTCTAGAAAAGAACTTTTCCACCTCGTGGTGCTATAAGACCCCAACAGACAAGACAGGCTGTATCAAGGGATACAAGCCCTACGTTGGTTCAATAAGTGACATCAGACAACATGATGACATGTCAGCGCCGATGATCAACTGGGATGAGATTACCGATTTCGTATGGCCGGAAGGCACATTAGGCGTGGCAGTTGCCTATTATGAGATGCAGCGGCTTTTAAATGACAAACACTCGTACAACAGGTTCAAAGATATCGTCAGGGAAATGCAGGCGGTTCAATCCCTCAGTGATATAGGCGGTGTGTTTTACAGCAGTAAGACGATATCAGGGCACTTTACACGAGGCGAGGAGTTGGCCTCCTCAGGATGGTTAACGTATGCGTTGCTGCTTAACGATAATAAAGTTACTCCACGCCTGAAGCAGTATATCAACTGGATACCGTGGTAGGCGACATTAGCAGTAAATAGGGAATGTTATTGCAGCAGCCTACATCTGCAAATAAAGACGTGATAATACAAAACGGTAGTCGTGCAGAGGTAGTCATATCCAACCCCCCTCCTTTGATGGTAGGGGTTAGGGGTAATGCTGTTGACTTAAGATTGTGAAGATGAAAAAAGGAGGGCTTTGCCCTCCCTTAGACCCACCCACAAGGGAACTTGTTCCCTTGACCCTGTAAATGTCAGGCGTGGTTGCTTAAAATGTCGCCCATGTGCATACATTTTGCATACATATTAATGCTTAAGTCAACAGCATTAGGGGTTAGGGGAGGGTGAAATTCTTATTAGAGGACTAAGTCAATCATGGATAAGGAAACGGGCTATCGTTTAAGCATACAAGACAATGCCTTGCGCATCGAGACTAGTTCGTTTAAGATTTCAAAGGGCAGTGTACTGCACAGCGAGGTGTTTAATCGGGAGTTGTCAAGCGTTTTTTTTGCAGGGGGTTTGTCTATGGCTTATCTCACTGTTATGGCGCTTTTGCACTGGGCTGGCTATGTTCATTACGGGATCTCTGCAATAGTGTTTGTCCTCTCTTATCCTCTGTTTAGGACTTACATTTTTAAGGAACCTGTCTTGGAAACTGTCATTGACAAAAAGGAGCAGCTTATAACTATTATTTGGACAAAGGTCTTTGGCAAGAAGGTACTTAAACTACGTCTTAACGATCTAAGAGACATTGTCTTAGCTTATGTGGTAACGCCTCCGCACAATCCCGACGGTGTAGCCTTCGTACAAAAGATTACATCTCAACACGGGACAGCTATCCCAGGGTTAGGGCAGACAGAACACTATTACGCTGTAGAACTGACTTTTGATACCGAGCGGCTGGTAATTTTCTCATCGACCGATAAAGAAGACTCTGAAGGCCTGTTGTTGAAGATGGAAAGGTTTTTAGAATGAGGCGTCGCTGCCCCCATTGTGCACCAGGGGCGTGATAAGTACCTGCCCATAATTAATTCTATACGAGAAAAGGGAAGAAGTGAGGGCTTTGCCTACTAACGCAGGGGCTCGCAGCCCCCTCCCTTAGACCCACCCACAAGGGGACCAGTCCCCTTGACCCCATAATGCTCAATCCTAATATATTTATGTCCACGTACTTATCTGTCATCTTAGCCACCCTTGGGCTATCTTTATAAGGTCTAAGTTTGAAATAAGGCTCCTATACCTGTACGTGTTTTCCACAAGCGGAAAGAATAGGTAAAACCACCGCAACGGCAATTCATCCAACAGCAGCGGGGCGGTAAATTCAATAAGCTGCCTGTCCATATTAAAATCGGGATCAAGCTCCTGTAAAACCCCATTGAGGGTAAAGATCGCCTTCCTAAACAGAAGCAGATCGCTTGGGAACTTAACACCCTTAAAGGCCAGGCTGTCCAGCAATGTTAGAGGCTGCTCTATGAACCCGCCACTTGGAGCTGTTAAAAAACGGCTGATCTCCTCCCGTATGACACGTTCATCCCTGATGTCATCATCGGATAGGGCCTTGATTGACTCATAGATCCGAGCTGAGTTTTTTGTGAAGATATCCGTACTGAGCTTTAAAATAGCCGCACGCTCTCTCTTGTGAAGCTCACCGGCAAGACTCCAGTCTAAAAATGCTACCTGCTCAGTTTGACGTGAATAATAAATGTTTCCAGCATGAGGATCGGCATGGAAGATACTCTGTAGTTGATCGGAGAACAACGGGTAACATATAAGCGAACTGAAGAGCGTCTTTGCACACCTCCTTCTCTCAAGCAGGGTCAAGTCTGCATCAGTTATCTTCTCCCCCTTCATAAACTCCATGATCGTTATGCCTTTGGTTGAGGATAAGACAAAGCGTGGTACCTTAACGGTTTTAACATCATTGTAGAAACTACGTGCACGTTGTAGATTTCGTTGTTCATTACTCAGGTCTATCTCTTTTAAAAGTGCAAGCTTTATATCAGAAAACGTCTCTATGAATCTAAAGTTGTGCAGGCTATACTTATGCCTGTTTGAGTCATAAAAGTTGGCTAAATCATCAAGTATCTCAAGTTCTTCATACAATCGCTGCGGTACGTCAGGCTTAATGACCTTAAAAACTCCATCCGTTATGTTTAATCCTTGCGGCCTATTACACGTAAAACCTAAAACAGCGGCTACGCTGGCTTCATAACAAACGTTGTAATTAAACTGCACGCCATACTCGTTCATCCAGCTGCCCAAAGCATCCTCAATAATGCCGCCTATAATAGCTACCTCTATCTTCATAATTGAATTTTCGAGGTTTACGAGGCTTTTCCTGAGTTCCTTATCTATGTTCTGGTTTCGCGCTATTATCTGTCCTAGTTTGTGCAGCGTTGGTATTTCCTGAGCAAGCCTCACCAAACGGTCGGCAGGTGTGTCCTCCTCACTCAGGGCGTGAAAGAGACTGTAAAAACGTTCTGGAGAGATTCTCGATAAAAGAAATAAAATACCATCGCTTACAATCGGCCTGAAGTCTGAGTATATATCCGGTATTATATCGTTCAGACCGGTAAGCTCTATGACCATGTCTACGTCAATCGTAATAGTTCACCCGTATGTATTAAGAAGAGAGGGCTTTGCCTCCTGACGCAGGGGTTCGCAACCCCCTCTCTCAGACCCACCCACAAGGGGACCAGTCCCCCTGACCCCATATATCGCATGTTTATACACAATGTCTCAATAGTATACTGAACTATTACCGTCAATCAAGGAATGAAAAATCCAAATTTACTTATCATGTAAATAGCTATCTATAAATAGCTTTTCTATGTCCTATACTTAGAATAACAACTTCATTTTCTTCCAAACTATAGATGACCCTGTAGTTTCCAACTCTAACTCTGTATGCCCCCTTAAAGCTGCCAGCGAGGGAAACATGATTATTAAGTGTTTTAAGACTTTCTATTTCACGTTTTATCTGATTAACAATAGATTTATCAATATTTTTCAACTGCCAAATGGCCTTCTTCGACCAAATCAAGTTTCTCAAGTTCCTTGATAACCTCCTCGTGTGGCACCCTATCAGACCTATCTTGCAAACAACTCAACAACTCTGCCCTCAATTCCTCTTTTATCTCAAGGCCGGCGTCAGGATCACCACAAATGAGTTCAAACCGGCGATCAATCTTTGTCTCAATTAAATCTATCAATATTGCTACAAGCTCTCTAACTGTTATATCAGATATGTTTTTATCCATAATATCCATTTGGTATAAACTCCCTTCTTTTGTGTTTATCTAACTATTATTATACTATGAGTCACTATAATTTTACACTTTTTTCCAGCATAGGGTGCATAAGAAAGTCGTGGGGATTTTTGAATAGAATGGAGGGCTTTGCCCTCCATTCTATCTCCAACCCCCCATGCCGGTCATTATCTCACCCTTCTATGCAAAGTCCAATAGGCAGAGATTCGCCAAAGACCGCTTTTTCCTCCTCCCAGTCGATGGCAACAACATTGTTGATCTGCTCAATATAGCGTTGCGCCCAATCGTAGACTTTAATACGCTCTATAACCTCCTGACGCATAGAATCATCGACATCCCTCAGCCTGTCGCCGGTCTTCCTGATCAACTGTGTGATCAGATTGACAAACTCGTGGGGTTTGGGCCAATCGATGGCCAATATCTGCCTCACCCAGGCCTCCGCCATATCCCTTGAAACAACCATGTTTACCGGTCCGTGAAACGGTTGCCTTGCCCCGATCCTCGAAAGCGACCAACAGTATCTTGCATTGCCCTTGTCCTTCTTAATAAGGCCTATTAACTGATTGCCCAACTCCTCCTTGAGTTGCATGGATAGATGTTCAAGGCTTGCAGCGAGCATCCACAGCTCTACCAGCTCAGCCCCCTGTAGACGAGTAACCTCCTTCCTTTTACGCGAGTGGAGAATGTATGGGGCAATTCTTTTAAAGAGGATATCCTGATGCGCCTCAGAAAGCCCGCCTGCAACGCGCCGCCACAGTATCCACCACTCAGAGCGACACTGCCCATCGCGAGCAAACTTGACGCCATCAGCAAAGAGCTTCCACAACTCCTTGACTCGAAAGTCATCCAACGGATGCCCAAATCCAGGTCTTAGTAAAAACCCCGCAAGATTTAACCACCTTGCCTCGTACTTAGGCGTGGCTACTCTACGGTGCTTTAGCTCTATCAGCACATCCCACAGGTTCCTTATGGCATAAAGCGGCCACAACGTCCTGTCAAGATCAAGGGTCTGCTCTAACATCTTTGTTATGTTATCTGGGGTTATCTCACCGTCGTTAGAGTCAAACGCCCTACGGATAAGGTTACCTGCACCTTCTATGATCGTCTCATCAATGGTACTGGTGATGATGGTATCGCTGCCTGCACTATGAGACTCCGTGGGTGTGTCCTCCACAAAACCACGTAATTGAAACGCCAATTTCCACCTGTGAGTCGTGTTCTTTGACTCGCAATAGACGTCTAAGGTACCGTATTCGTTTAATCTGACAAACAGGGACACAGGGATCTTCGCCACACCCGTTTTTTTGCCAAAAGACAGAACCGTCTTTATGGCGGGCAGTTCAACAAAGGCTTCTCTTTCGTCTATCACTATGTCGCCAGCCTTGTCGCCTACCCTGAAGCTAGAACAGTACAGGGAGAAGCTCACTGGATTGTTGGCCAATACCTGAAACTCAGGCTGGGCAATATGCAGCTCTTGTCCCTCTTCTAACCCCTTTGGCGCCACACATACTGTGGTTATGGCAGTGGTTATGGGGGTTGACTTATCTACAGTCTCCTGAGCAGCCATTGATTGGTCTTTGGTCCCTTGGGTAGCACCTGACTCCACGGCTATGTAGTAGGCCTTGCCAGTGCCGCCGGTTATCCTCAAACCAACGCCCCTAAGCACCTGCCCATAGTAGGCCGCACCTAAGGCAACGGCATGGTCGAGCCTGTCGTTGTCCAACACCTGTAACGACCACTCATCTGCTGTAAACCAATTATTCAATGTATCTATCACGGTAGACCGTATTAAGGGCGACTTAAACACCCCACCGTTAAAGAGGAGCACGTCAGGCCGCACTATCTTAAGACCACTCTGTGGGTCTACCACCTGTGGCAACTGAGGATTTACGGCGTGTCTTCTCAGAAACAAAGAAAGGTGCTTTGTTATAACCGGGTCTGAGACGTATGGCAGCCCAAGCTCCTGAAACCCTGATGTCCTGCCTTTTACAAGCTCTTGGTCAAGAGACACCTTCTTAAAAAAACCATCTATAATTATTTTAGCTGCCTCGTCCCTTGTAAGATGCCCCTTCATGGCCCCTGCTATAACGCTGCGACCAGTACCAAGGATCGACAACTCAACGGAGTCTTTCCTGTGAGCATCGTCAACGCTCAACAACTCCTCCTTGGCGCTGCGGCACTGATGCGAGAGACTCACCCATTGATTAAAATCGAGTCTGCCCCCCTTTGCCACGAGTTTGCCTTCCATTTCCTTAGCAATAGCAAGATCCATGTTGTCACCGCCTAATAACAGGTGATCCCCTACGGCAACCCTCTGAAACACGGGACTTTCATTCTTATGTGTTACGGCAATAAGATTGAAGTCGGTAGTACCCCCGCCTATGTCGAAGACAAGAACGAGCCTCTCTCTTCGCTGCGATTGACCGCTGCTGCCTCCTCCTAACAGGCTTGGCCAGTCCTCCTGATGTGCCGCTATCCACCAATAGAAGGCGGCCTGCGGTTCCTCAAGCATTGTAAAGAACTTAAACCCTGCCATTATGGCAGCCTCTGATGTTAACTCCCGTGCTAACTCATCAAATGAGGCCGGGATGGTCAACACAATCTGTTGGTTTTCCAGTCTGTTGTCGTCGCTGCCACCGGAGACAGCATAGTTCCATGCATCTTTCATATGACGCAGATACATGGCAGAGGCCTCAACAGGCGAGACCTTTCCATCCTCAACCTCCCTGCCCCAGGGCAGTATTGGCCCCCGTCGCTGCACTCGACTGTGACACAGCCACGACTTAGCAGACGAGACAAGGTTTGCCGGTATCTTGGCCCCCTTCTCTCTGGCAAGATACCCAACTACGTAGTTAGCCGTATCATCCCGCCCCCCCTGTGATTGGGATGAGGGTGGGAATATAACAGCGCCATGTTTTGACCACGGCAGCCCGTAGTCTTCTGCTTTTAGCTCATACTGTGTCGGCAGATACAGGTAGGATGGCAGGGTGTGCAGACCCTTTACATTAGCTGTATCAATCAGTTGAGGTATATAAAATGTCTCAATTTTAGAGGAATTTTTTGAAGTGTCTATGAACGCTACTGCCGAGTTTGTAGTGCCGAGGTCAATGCCTATAATAAAACGTGATGTCCTCAATTATACCTATCTTTCTTCTCTAACGTTAAATTCGAGTTTCCACCTAAGACCTAAAGTGCCATCTTCCTTGTTCACGGCGGCGGTAGGCTGACACCAAAGCTGCAACGAACCGGTCTCTGTTAGGTAACTGTGCAGCTTAACCGGTATCACAACGCCATCAGCGCCATCAGACGACAGGGTTGTCTCAAACGGGGCAAGCTCCATTAGTTGTTCCGTCTCCCACTCATCAAGGATCTGGCCGACAGCGTCTTCCTTTCGGATGGTAGAGCTAAAGAATCTGAAGGAGGATTGCTCACCAACGACAAGGCCAAACTCCTGCCCCTCGATGCTAATATCCGTGCCCTCCTCCATAGCAAAAGGTACAACGCACAAGGCCTTCACAGGAGGAGTCATACCAGGAATAGCTGGCATGGCGGTCTCTATGCCTACGTAGTAAGATCTTCCCGCACCAGCCCTTACCCTTATCCCCTTGCCCCTGCGGGTAAAGCCATAATATGCAGCCCCCAAAGCCACAGATACGTCGGGATCATTGCCTTGGAGCACCTCAACTGACTCACTTCCCTCAGAGTGCAGCCATTGGTTAAGGACGTCCACTAATCGAACACACAGGGTTTGAGCCTTTGTCACACCACCGTTAAACAGTATCTTTGTGGGGTGTATAAAGCTTTTTTCCTTGACTGGCTTAGATAGAGATTTTCTGGTAGAGCCAGACCTTATAGTATCTTTTTTGTTGCTTATGGTACCTGTTGATTCAGCAGCCCTTTGAAGGTGCTGTCGCAAAAACCTGGAGAGGTGTTTTGTCACGGCAGTATCAGCCGCATAATGGAGGCCGAGTTCCTTAAACCCAGTTGTGCTGCGCTGCATTGGGGCATCATCAATATTGCTAACAGGGAAGAACCCGTCAACAAGGGTCTTTTCCATCTCATCCATCTGAAGGGTTGTCTGTATCGTCCCACCAACTACGCTTCGTCCCCTGCCAAGTATCACAATGGGATGAGTTATCTGACTTGGGTCGCTCAACATCTTTTCTTTTGCCTCTCTAACGCCCTGTATGAGGCCGAGCATCTGGTACTGGTCGAGGTTTATACCATCTGCTGCAAACTTCTTTTTAACAGCGTAGGCCATAGCCAGATCCATATTGTCCCCGCCTAGGAGTATGTGGTCGCCAACAGCTATACGCTTTAACACAAGCTCACCCTCTTCCTGGGCAACCTCGATTAAGCTAAAATCTGTTGTACCACCACCTATGTCACAGACGAGTATTATATCGCCTACCTTTGTGTGTTTCCTCCACTGTTCTTTGCTCTTGTTTAGCCAGGCGTAGAAGGCTGTCAGAGGCTCTTCTAAGAGGGTTATGTTGGGCAGCCCTGCTGAGTTGGCGGCCTTTACGGTCAACTCGCGTGCCACGGCGTCAAAGGAGGCCGGTACGGTTATATAGACGTCCTGACTTTCCATGACATACGGCCGATCTTCTGCTGCCATCGTATGGTTCCATGCCAGACGTATATGGTTGAGAAAAGATGTCGTAACCTCTAAGGGAGAGAGTTTTTTGACTGATTCAGGGGCGCTGTATGGCAAAATGGGAGATGTTCTATCTACCGCCTGATGACACAGCCACGACTTAGCGCTTGAAATCAAGAGATTGGGTGACTGTGCCCCCCTTTTCATCGCATATTTGCCTGCAATGTAAGTTGTGTGCGATATCCCTTGGGAAGCGATGGTACCAGTCCATGGTAATTTATAGTGTTTTTCGGGGTCTTCAACGCTTGGAGGTATGAACAAGAATGACGGAAGGTACGTAAGACTCTCAACGCAGTCCATATCAGTTATCTGGGCAATTGCGAATAATACGCTTTCTTTTTCCTCTTCCTTCTCGTCGCTGTGTGTATCTATGTATGCTACCACACAGTTTGTCGTACCGAGGTCGATACCTATTATATACCGTGATTGCTCCACTATTTACCTCACAAACGGCAACCTGCCAGGATACAAGCTACGCAGCCTACTCTCCTCCCTTGTTTAATTTTAGTTTATAGAGGTGAAGGTATAAAAAACAAGATAGTTCAAAGGATTTCAATTTCAGCCGGCTCTATAACTGGGTGAGTTCCCCCATTGGAAGGATTGCTATTATGATTTTTAGGCAGTTCAGGCAGTTTAGTTCCAGCAAGCGCCCATCCACAATGTCTTAACACCCCTTTAAACGGAGGCTCGCCGCTTACATTGCCGGTAAGCCGGATGGCAACAGGGTCAAAGCCACTATCGACCGTAACCTCATCTCCCTCCACTTCCTTCCTTATAGGTTCAATGCTTATATACTCTTCAATAGCCTCCTTGCATCCCCTGTGGATGTTCCTGACAGCATGTCCAACCTGTTTGTCGTCAAAGGAGCTTATGTCTTCCTGTAGAAAATCAATCAAACGTCCTTTCTTCTGAAATACTGAAAGCAGTTGAGCAGACATTGCATTGATTAACTGTTGGTCAAGCGGCCTCTCTACTGATCGGGCCTCTGGCACATTTGGTTTTTTAACCCTTCTAGCGGCTTCCTCTGAACGCTTCCTTGCCTGCATCTGCTCGTCGTGCTCCTTGATGATACGACTCAGTATGTATTTTACTATTACGTATAGCACAAGGGATAAAATCACCCCCATACCAACAAAGAAGGCAGTCCTCTTTAACGTGCTCAGACTTCCTAATTGAGGGACTATAAAAGACAAAGCACTCAGCGCCCCTGTTATAAAACTAAATAATACATAAAGTACCTTGTTCATATTGCACCTCTACACGATTTCAAATCAACCAAGGCTTTCTACAAGCTCTATACCAAGCCACAATAGCGATTTAATATATCAGAACGTATAATTGTATGTCAAGTAGACATCCATGTAGGGTGCATAAGAATTTCGTGGGGATTTTTGAATAGAATGGAGGGCTTTGCCCTCCCTCAGACCCACCCACAAGGGGACCAGTCTCCTTGACCCCATAAAGATACCTATTCCCCATGTTTTTCTTTGCACCCCCTTGCATCCTTGAATCTCTGCTTGACCCCTTAGAGGTGACTAGTGTAGACTTTAAGTTATGGACTTAACGAATAAGATTGCCATAGTCACTGGCGGGGCCAGGGGGATAGGCAGGGAGATCTCGATAAGACTCGCTATGGCGGGCGCTACGGTTGTTGCCGTGTATAACGGCTCTCAGGACCTTGCAACGTCGTTGTTGGATGAGATAGGTCAAGGCTGCGACATCTTTAAGGCCGATATCACTCAGGAGGCAGAGGTGAAAAAACTCTTCGATTATGCTAGAAAAAAGCACGGCCGCCTCGACATACTTGTAAATAACGCTGGAGTTATCAAGGACAAACTCCTCTTGGCAATGGATTTGCCAGACTGGCAAGGGGTTATGGACGTCAACCTCAAGGCGGTATTTTTATGCACCCGTATGGCCGCCGAACTGATGATAGTCAATCACACGGGTAAGATCGTGAATATGGCCTCTGTTGCTGCGGTTAAGTGCACGCGTGGACAGTCCAACTATGCGGCCTCGAAGGGGGGAGTAATATCCTTTACCAAGGCCTGTGCCGTTGAGCTTGCCCCAAAGGGGATACAGGTAAACGCCGTGCTGCCAGGTATGATACTCACAGATATGAGCAAGAGGGTCAGAAAACGGGCCGGTGAGGAGGTATTAAAGGACATACCAGCAGGGCGCTTTGGTACACCCGCTGATGTGGCAGATCTAGTGCTGTTTTTATCGTCTTCTGCGTCAGACTACGTTACAGGTCAGGCCATAGCCGTTGATGGAGGATTGACCGTATCTTGATGGATCTGCTGCAGGGACTGGATATTGTTTATATACCCAAATTTAAAGATATTGCCTCAAGGAATATGCAATTTATAATAGACGTATTTACAGAAAAAGAACGCCTTGTGTGCACACGGCTGGTTAATCCTTTTGATTCCTTGGCAGGTCGATTCGCGGCGAAAGAGGCTCTGTTAAAGGCAATCGGCATTGGTTTTACGACAACTGGCGTCTTTCAGGATATCGAAGTTACAACTGAACCATCTGGAAGACCGGCGATAACCTTCAAAGGGTGGATCAAGGGCTTAATCAACAGACGCAGGATACGTAAGAGCACCGTCTCTATATCCCACAGCGCAGACTACGCAGCAGCTTCGGTGATACTGATAGCCTGACGATGCGGTATCTCTTGATTGACAGGATCCTTGACTGTAAGAATGGTCAACAGATAAAGGGCATGAAAAACGTTGCCATGTCAGAGGACTATCTGGAATTCCACTTCCCCAAAAATCCGGTTATGCCAGGAGTCCTTCTGTTGGAGGCGATGGTACAGCTTGCTACCTGGCTTCAGTGCGTCTCGACGGATTTTGCCCAGTGGTTTGTCTTAGAGACTGTACATAAATCTAAGTTCTACGGTTTTGCCCTGCCCGGTGACCAGGTTGAGATTGTAGTTGACCTCGTACCGGAGACTCCAAGTGAGGAAACAGGACAAGACAACCGTAGGCTCGTGTTTCAGGCAGTTGGAACCGTACAGGGGCAGAAGAAGATAGTCGCAGAGTTTTCAGGTTCGACCATTCCACTTACAGATATCGTAGACAGGGATGAACAGATACATCTCTATAAACTCCTAAGACGGGAGATGAGCCTGTAATGGCATATCTGCCAAATACAGAGAGCACATGCTAAAGCCAACAGACGTTGCCATCGTAGGCATGGGGCTTACCACACCGCTGGGTATTGGGATTGCAAGCAACTGGGATGGCATACTGTCGATGCAAACCGGTATACAACATTACCCCAATACACATCTTTCTGAAGAGGACTATCCAAGATACTTGCAGTACTACGGCAAGGTGCAGAATGTAAGCTATCCGTTTGACATACCGGCAAAGCTTAACAGTCAGATGAAGTTCCTCAATCGTGGATCAGTCCTTGGCTTTGCTGCGGCCTTGGATGCCATAGCAGATGCACAAGGTGCTTCTGTTGACATGGCATTTAACGCTGTTAAACCTGACAGACGTGCCTTATATATTGCTACAGGAGATTTCACAAAGGTCGGTTATGACTTTTTTTATGCAGCACTGAAAGATGCACATAAGGACACCAATGTCCAAAGCGAAAAAGCTATAACGACCCGTTGCGGCATAGATGCTGGCCTTAACTATGAAAGGCTCAACAGGGCTGCACTTAGCAAGGTCAACCCCTTCTACTTGCTTGAATCCATAGCCAACAACCTGTTTAGTGTTCTAAGCGCCTTTACACAGTTTATGGGGCCTAACACCACCCTGGCCAGTCAATCACCCTGTGGCGCTCTGGCTCTTGAATTGGCCGCACGTGCAATCAGACAGGGTAGAGCGGACGTTGCCCTTGCCGTAGGGTGTGGTAATTGGATCACTGAGATACCGATGTATGAGATGGCCGAGCTTGGTCTGTTATCAAGGTGCTCTAAGGCAGGCGCTTCTTTCAGACCTTTTGATAGACACAGGGACGGCTTTATACCGGCTGAGGGAGGTGCTGCCCTGCTGTTAGAAAATGCACAGAGGGCGCAGAGACGTGGCGCTCGGATTTATGGGTTGATTAGGGGGTTTGGCAGTTATGTCCAATTCGCCGATGGCGCATCTGTAAGCGTACCAGAGCAGGTTATATTGAGGTGTATGGAGGGTGCGCTTCTTGATGCACAGTGTAGCGTTGATGAGTTGAGTTTCATATCTCCACATGGCAGTGCCACTCAAAAAGGTGATAGGTCAGAGTTAAACTCCATCAAGACACTCCTTAAGAGCGCCTCGCTAAATCCCCCCATATGTGGTCTTAAACCATATACAGGGCACATGGCTGCGGCAAGCGACATAGCAGAAACGATTATGGGTATATTGGCCTTAAGGCACGGAACTGTGCCAGCCACATTGAATTTTAATAAACCCGAACGGGGCTTATCGGGGTTGAACATCCCAGTGACTCACATCCCGGCCAAGGGGAAGACATTCCTTTCTGTAAGCTATGGCATTGGCGGACAGTCATCTGCTGTCATTGTCGAGATAGTGTAGAACACAAAAGGACGCACTCTGCACTTTAATATCTTGATGTATATTTCCCTTACAACTTAGTCTGTATTGGTTGGCGTAGTATGGTCTTCATGTTCTCAGGCTGTGCCTTACGGGGATCACTAAGATATATCTCGTGGTGCTTACCTACAATGGTATGACCACTTTCATTGATGAAACCATGAAGCACATCAATAGTCCTACCTTCTGTGGAAAAAGGTCCTTTGTGCATTATTTGAGCACACAGCCCCTCTTTAAGGCTCTCAAATCTTACACTATAATATCTTAATAGGTTTTTCTTTTTTTGAACTTGTGCAAGGGCCTCATCAAACAGGGACTTTGTAACGTTTTCAGGCTGCATAACCATCAAAGTCCATTGCCAACAGTCTTTATTTTCGATGTCAAACGGGATCTCCTGTGTCCACCAGAGACCTTCCAATGGCATAACGGTGTAGTCCCTCGCCTCTGGCAGCTTCTTGGAGATGAACTTAAGCGTGTACGCAAGTGAAAATAACGCCTCTATTGAGTTCTTAAATGCCTCTGACGTATTTGGATTACCAATTCCATCTATCATCAGAAAATTCATCTCTGGTACATCCACAATCTCCACTGCCTTTGTGGACGGATTATATAAGTGTTTGAGAGTCTTTTTCAGATCAACTTTTTCCATACGTTTACTCCTGCTGTTTCTTAAAGACTAAACAACTATCTAATGACATTCCCTGCACAAGCAGGGCACTATTTTGCTCTAAACTGGCCAATTATTAAAATAATAATCCCTATCGTAAGAGCAGAGTCGGCCACATTAAACGACGGCCAATGATATCTCCCTACGTAAATATCTAGGAAGTCAACCACATATCCCCTTGCAATCCTGTCAGTCATATTTCCTGCTGCACCACCTAAAAGCAGAGAGAGCGCTCCTAGATCCTTATCGCTAATCCTGATAAGAATCCCTAGTATTGCTAAGGCTACGATTGAGAGCACTATGAAGGTGCTATTGCCAAGCCCTTTAAAAAGTCCAAAGGCTGAGCCTACATTTCTTACGTATACGATGTTAAAAAACGGCAGCACAACCACCGAGTCATACAAGGGCAGCCGCTCTACTATCAAATACTTTGTTATCTGATCCAAAATATATATAACCAAAGAGATAACGTAGAATGTCCCCTTATTGCGTAAATACAGATCTTTCATCTACTTTGGATAGAGCACGTCGTAACACCTGTTGCAGACTTCTGGCTCATTGGTAAAACTGCCAACCGTTTCACTGATGTTCCAACACCGCTGGCACTTCTGCCCATCAGCCTTTACAACATCCACCGCCAGGTTATCAACCTTATGTATCTCCAAACGCCGTTCATCAGACAACTGACTGTAAACGTGGATCTCAACATGGGAGACGATAAACAGGGTCGGCAAAAATACCTTGTAGTCATTCATTAGCGACAGATACGGCCCTTCACAGTACAGAAGAACCTTTGCCTCCAGCGAATTACCAATGAAACGTTCCTGCCTCTTTATCTCTAGTGCCTTGTTTACGATATCTCTGACCTCTATCAAGTCCACCCATCTTTTATCAAGCTCGTCGTCAACGAACCCCTGCTCAGGGACGGGGAACTCTGTAAGGAAAATGCTGCTTTGCGTCCTGTCCCTAAGATTCTGCCAAACCTCCTCCGCAGTGAAGGACAGTATTGGCGCCATAAGACCAGTTAGGGTTGTCAGTACTCTCTTCATTGTCCACTGGGCAGCCCGTCTCTGGGGCCAATCGCTGCCAAAGGTGTAGACCCTGTCCTTTATTATGTCGAGGTAGAAAGAACTCATGTCGGTGATACAGAAGTTATGTATAGCATGAAAGACCTCATGGAAGCTGAAGCTGTCGTAGGCCCTTGTCACCTGAGCAATGAGCAACTGAAGCCTGTGCATGGCCCATCTGTCTAATTCGGTTAGGTGGCTTGAATAGTCCTCATTATCGAGGTCGCTGATGTTGCCGATTAGGAACCTGCACGTGTTTCTGATCTTCCTGTATGCCTCTGTGAGTCTGTCTAGTATCTCCTTGGATATCCTGATATCGTTTCTGTAGTCCTCGGCTGCTACCCAGAGTCTTAGGATCTCGGCACCGTTCTTATTAATGATATCTAATGGGGCAATGACATTACCCTGCGACTTTGACATCTTCTTGCCCTTGCCATCAACGACAAAACCATGTGTAAGGACGGTATTAAAAGGGGCGCTCTGTCTTAGAGCTGTGGAGCTAAGAAGGGAACTCTGAAACCAACCCCTGTGCTGATCGCTTCCCTCTAAATACATGTCAGCCGGCCAGGAAAGCCCTTCGAATCTTTCAAGCACAGCGGCGTGGCTTACACCAGAGTCAAACCACACATCGAGGATATCCTTTTCCTTTTCAAACGCCTTGCCTCCGCAACCCTCACACACATAACCCTGTGGCATGAGTTCTTCCACTGACAACTCAAACCAGATATCGGCGCCGCGGGTCTGTACCTTATCGGTTATCTGCTGCAGGATACCATCATCGGTTACAACCTTTCCACATCCCTTGCAGCTTAACACGGCTATTGGGACACCCCATGAACGCTGTCTGGATATGCACCAGTCTGGCCTGTTCTTGACCATTGCGTTGATCCTGTCCTTACCCCACTGAGGCACCCACTTGACGCGCTCTATCTCCTGTAGGCAGCGGTTCTTTAGATCGTTTCTCTGTACGGAGATAAACCACTGGTCGGTTGCGCGAAAGATGACCGGCTTCCTACAGCGCCAGCAGTGCGGATACGAGTGTGTGATGTCGTTTCTGTGTAAGAGGTCATGTCTGTTGTTGAGGATCTCTATAATCTCATCGTTTGCTGTAAATACAAACTTACCTGCTAAAAACCCTGTCTCAGCTGTGAACTTGCCTGCGTTGTCTACCGGGGCGTAGACATCAAGTCCGTGCTTTATGCCGACCTCATAGTCATCCTCACCGTGACCTGGGGCTATGTGTACGACCCCAGTGCCATCCTCAACGTTCACAAACTGTGCGGCAAACACGGGCGATATCCTGTCAACGAAGGGATGTTCGGCCGTTATCCCAACCAGTGCGCTTCCTTTTATATTACATATGATTTGTGTGCCAATAGCCAGCGTCTCCGATAGCCTAACAACGAGGTCACTGGCAACAACATAGCCGATACCGTCTTTGGCAACCACGGCGTAGTCGAGGTCTGGATGGACGGCCAGGGCCATGTTTGCAGGAAGTGTCCAAGGCGTGGTTGTCCAGATGACTATGTATATATCTTTTAGGCTCTCATCAGCAGATATCTTTGCGCGATCGGCCTCTTTGACCTTAAACCTGACGTAGATTGACGGTGAACGTTTGTCGTTATATTCGACCTCGGCCTCTGCCAATGCCGTCATACAGGAGGGGCACCAGTGAACAGGCTTCCTGCCCCTATAGACGCACTGTGCCTTTAGAAATCTGTAAAACTCCCTGACAATGGTTGCCTGATAGTCGTAACTCATCGTTACGTATGGGGTATCCCACTTGGCAAATACCCCGAGTCTTATAAACTCCTCTCTCTGAAGATCTATGAATTTTTCTGCGTACTGGCGGCAGCGCAGACGCTTTTCGTTGACCGATATCTCGGTCTTCTTGCCTCCAAGCTCCTTATCCACCTGAAGTTCGATGGGCAGGCCGTGGCAGTCCCATCCTGGTACGTATGGAGCATAGCGCCCCCTCATGGATTGAAACTTAACAATTATGTCCTTGAGGATCTTGTTAAGGGCGTGCCCTATGTGTATATGACCGTTTGCATACGGCGGGCCGTCGTGGAGGATGTAGCTTGGGTTGTCCTTGTTCTTTTGCAGCATCTGTTGATAAACTGCGTTATCTTTCCAGAAGGAAAGCGTTTGAGGCTCCTTTTTAACGAGGTTAGCCTTCATAGGAAACTCCGTCTGCGGGAGGTTCAGTGTATCCTTATAATCTTTTTGCATAGTAAAAAATACCACCATTTCTTGATAAAAGTCAAGGTTCTAAAATAGTATATTGCTATATCCCATATGTTCAAATATATATAAATCACCCAAAGTAGCTTATTGACAGTATTTCTATCCTTATGTTAGTTTAAAAATATGGCTACGTCTCAGGAGCGTTATTGGGCAGAGTTGACTCAAATGGCAAATCAAGTCTTACCCAAAAAAGATGATTACTTAGAAAAGGCTGAGGAGTTAGCTAAAAACTATTTCAAAACTTTTTATAGGAGGGAAAATGTTTGAGAAGAAACAACAAGGGTCTCCGCAACCTATACACAAGCCTCTAAATGAAGATAAGGGATTGCCACCAATGAAAAGTTCAATTCCAATGCCTCCTGTTAAACCTCCTAAACAGGAAAAAAAGTAATATGCCCTAAGGGTTGTGGATACGTATAGATGCTACTATCACTCGTCTCATTCGTAGAGACAGCAGTACGCAGATTGATAGCCAGCAAGCTGCCTCCTGTAACCCATTCCTTGCTCGATGCCCTGTTTGTCAATAAGAGGTACCTGGAGAGGAAGGTTGCAAATATAGCCTTGAATGTGCTTGAGGCTCGCCTTCAGAGGAGCTCGCTGTTAAGCTATCCCATTTATCTGATCATAGACCCGACGAACCAGTGCAACCTGCGCTGTGCGTTATGCCCGACGTGGCAGGATATTGAGGGCAGGCCAAAGGGCAAGATGGCGTTGGATTCCTACAAGCGGCTTCTGGATGAGGTTGGCCCCTACGTCTTTGGCGTGTATCTGTGCAACTGGGGAGAACCGCTCCTAAATCCGCACCTTGCCGAGATGATCGAGTATGCCAAGGGGTACAACACAATCGTCGGCTTTAGCACAAACCTCAACCGCCTTGACGACGCTGCGGCTGAGCGCATCGTTGCCTCCGGCGTAGACTTAATTGTCCTGTCCATTGATGGGGCTGCGCAGGATAGTTATGGGAAGTACCGCATTGGAGGCAGTTTTTCAACGGTCATGACCAACATTGAGAGGCTTATCGCCTACAGGGGCAGGTTTAAGACCTTTCCGCAACTGATATGGCAATTTCTTGTAAACAGGTACAACGAAAACGAGGTGGAGGAGGCTCGCCAGATTGCCCAACGATACGGGATCGCCTTCTCACCCTCCCCGCTGAGGACGCACATGGGCAAGGAACTCCTGATGCCGCTTCATACGCGGGTCAAGCAGGATACGACCTGGCTGCCAGAAGGTAAGACCTACAGGCGCTACGACTATGAGGTAGCCCCCGATACGAGGACAAGGCAGCGCTCATGCAAATGGTTATGGGATGCCTCCGTCGTCAACTGGGATGGCTCTGTTGCGCCGTGTTGCGGTGTCTACGAAAAGAGTTGGGACTTTGATAACTGCTTTGCCCCAGGTGTCTCCTTTCACAGGGTATGGAACTCGCCGCAGTATCGTCATGCGCGTCGTCTCGTGCAGGCATACGTAAAAGGGGCGCCATCGCTGGCCGTCTTACACAAACGCTGTCAGGACGCCGGCGTCATCTGCGCCAACTGCGTGCGGTATGGCTTCCTGGAGGACTGAGAAGGTGGGGTGGAGGGGTAAGAAGGAGAAAAAGGGGAGGCTCTGCCTCCCCTCAGACCCCTCCGCAAGGGGACTCGTCCCCTTGACCCCGTAGATGTCGGGCGTTATGTTGTTTTAAATCATATCGAAATTTGCTATAATAAACCTATGGGAAAAAGGATATTAGTAGTAGATGATGACCTCTACCTACAGAAATTTTATAAAGTTGAATTAGAAGATGAGAGTTACGAGGTTTTACTAGCAAGTTCAGGTCTTCAAGCCTTAGAAATACTTGAGGAGGGAGCTATACTTGACAATCTTGTTGATCTTGTAATACTGGATATATCGATGCCTGGCATGGATGGAATCGAGGTTTTAAAGAGAATTAAAGACGGCTATCCGTATTTACCAGTGATTATGCACACATCGTTTGATTACTTTGAAGATTTTGCAGTTTGGGCTGCTAACGTTTGCTTAGAAAAACAAGGCAACGTATCTGAATTAAAGACATATGAGCCTCTTGCAAAACTCCTAAACGAAAGAAGTTTTAGCTCTCCTTATGATAAAATAAGTTTCCCAAACTTAAATCGATAAGGAGAGCATCATGTTAAGAGAGAGTATATCATGGT
>PEAB01000174.1 GCA_002753395.1 Nitrospirae bacterium MYbinv3
GCTGCAATGTTGTCCAATACTATAGACAGACAAAACACCACCCACAGAAGCACCCTGTCTGAACGAATAACCCCGGATATTCTCTCATCAAAGCCGGACTCCTCAAAATAGTATGCTACCAGTCCAAACCCCGGCAATAGCAGCATCAGGTTGTAAAGCAGGTGATACTCGTCAGGTTGCGCTAAATGATGAAGGTAAGCGCCTGTCCCATGGCGAAAAAGATATATGGCCGACAAAAGAATAAAACCTGAAATTGCAGTAAGCAGTTTTTTCTTGTGAAATACCATAAGAAATAGCAGCATCATGATGAACAACGCAAACTCGGGCGTTATTATGAGCTTGATGATCAAAGACAGTGTTTCCAACTCTTCCTCCTTGTATGTTAGTTATTTTTTTTCATTGCGAGTTATTGTTGCACGGTTTTGTGAAGAGGTAACCGTGAGTCTGACAGTTGGCAGCTTTGAGACTTGACTGCTGACCTTATATTCTATTACATCGGCAGGGATATTACACTGAACGGTTAGAATTTCTCCAATTACCCTGAGCCTCTCACGTGATTGTTTTAAGGCATGTCTATGTTCAGGAAACGCCTCGACGGATATCTTTATCCTGCGATCTCTTCCGTATACGTCTTTTAACGCCATAATTGCAGACCTTGTCTCATCCGAAATGGCGCTATCCCATCTCTTGAACAACAGGGGTTGAATAAACGGCTCCGTGTCTATTTTGAGTCTGACGTTTAATTTTAATTGATTACTCAACCATCTTTCCAGGAAAATCAACTCCTCATCAGAAAATGCCTTGTCCCTTTTTGATTTCACAGCAAGTAAAATACCGTCATGCTTGGCGTCCAGGACAACGGAGAAATCAATAATCTGAGATGGCGATATAATGCCCTCCAGGTCCCTTGACTTATCCTTAAATATCCTCAGGAGGTCATCCCTCGATTGTCGGACAATATCCGCCGGATGTCTCTGCAGCTCCGGCTGTACAACTGGCGTCTTTAATATTACCTGAATTTCATCCTTAAGCCCACCTGGCTGCACCTTGACCTGTTCCACGTACAGTTCAGTATCTTTTTTCAGGTACAACTTCAGTCTGTTAACAACTTTTTCGATCTCAACGTCTTTGATATAATCAACCGTATTGACCACTGCGTTTACCTCCAGCTTACCATCGACACCGGTTTTCCAGATAAAAGATACAAGGCTGGATTTCCTGGGCTTATTGAAGTCCTCTTGCAGTATTTTGTGTATCTCTTTTTTAGTTTTAATCTCCACTATGGATTTTTCAAGCGTGTATATCAACGGGACTGATATCAGCCAGAGGACGATAAACAGGGACACAAGTCGCTTTTTAACGGAGACGTCAACCTTGGATATTAGTGCGGGTCTAAACCCATAGAAGAAAAACACCCAGCAGGTGGAGATTATTATGGCCACAAAGTTAGTGAAAAAGAGAAAGAATCCGCCCATTGAGATGTCAAAGTTATGCACCCCGATCCCATACCCTGTAACGCTTAAAGGCGGTATAACGGCAGTTGCTATGGCAACCCCCGGGACAATTGTGAGATAGTTCTTCTTGGTACATATGGCGTGTGCTCCAACAATGCCGGAGAGAAAGGCAACTATCAGGTCGTATACGTTTGGTTTTGTTCTGGCGATAATCTCGCTTGTTGCGTCGTCAAGCGGAGACAGATATGTTGCCGTGGCTGCAAACAGTATGGTTACAGTGACGCTTATTCCTATTGTTATCAACGATTTTTTCCAGACAAAATTGTCAGCCGTAATAAAGGCAAATCCTACGTTCAATATGGGTGACATCAACGGGGATATCAGCATTGCCCCGATTATGACAGGACCACTGTTGGTCAGCAGCCCGGTCAGGGCTATAAGGCTGGCCACGATCAATTGCAAAAAATATCCCGTGGATGGTTCAACTTCCCTGTATACGTCTGAGATTACGTCATCATAATTGATGTGTTTTCTCTTGTCGGCAAGCCACTGATTAATCAACGACATAAAGACTATTGTATATCATAAGAACTGATATTGTCAAACTATCAATTGACAGGGGGGCAACCGTCAAACATAATACTTGACACTGACTGGATAATTGCGGTAGTATATATAGACGGAATGACGGCAAATAAGGAGTTCTTTTATGACCTATGGTACGATTGACCTAAGCAAGATATTTATTCCTCCGCTTGTCTTTTTTGTCTCAATGTTTGTCTTGTTTTTGGCACGCAAGACCCTCTTCGGGATAATTAACAAATGGACAACCAAGGTTGACAGCGGATATATTGATACCCTGATGAATGTCATAAGGCAGCCCTCCATATATCTAATCATAGCCTTGAGTCTTTATGTAACAGTGCTGTTTTCCGAACTATCGGAGCGATACGTTACATATCTGGATAAAGCAATCCTGATAATCCTGATACTATCAATTACCACATTGACATCCGATTTTGTCAGCAGGATATTTAAACAGCAGATGCAGA
>PEAB01000175.1 GCA_002753395.1 Nitrospirae bacterium MYbinv3
TTTCCTGCACTTTCGTTATTACCAGGGCTTATTCCTGCCCATGAACATAGCCTGTCCTTGCTCCCAAATACGCTCATGTCAGTTCCGATCTCCGCCAGTAACATCGCAGCACTTATTTCGTCTACGCCTGGAATGCTCTGTAATAAGCTCCATTGCGTCATATACGGCTTCATTGCCGCAACGACCTGATCATCGATGTCTGCTATTGTGATACTCAACCACTCTATATGCTTTTTTATCGTCTTGAGCAAAAACCGATGCCGGTCACTCAAATTACCTTCCAAAGACAGTCTTAACTCTGACTGCTTCTTGCGAAGTCTACCTAATGCCAACTCCGCTATCTTATCCAGCGGTTCGCTTCCTTCTATCAAGGCCTCTATCATTCTGCCCGCTGAAACGCCATCAATGTCACTGACAACACTACTTAGCCTCACCCCTCCATCTTCTAAGACCTTTTGAAGTCTATTCTTTTCTCCTGAAAGAGTCCCACTAAGCTTACGCCTGTACCTAAGTTAACAATCTCAGTTGTCTCATATCTCGCGGAGGGATAAAACTTGCCCGCAATAATCCACAGCGGCTTAACTCTGCCAACCATTGGCTATCACTAACATCTGTTTTACGCCCTGGTACCTTCTTTACATGCTGGGCATTTACTACCAATATCTTTAGCTCTTCTTCTTCAAGGACATCATATACAGTCCTCCAATATATCCCCGTACTCTCCATTGCGACCATTTCAATTTCTTCTTTTTTCAACCATGAGGCTAACTTCTTTAGATTATGGCGAAATGTAGCGTATTCACGGGTCTCTTGGGTTAACTTGCCATCTTCTCCCTCCTGCAGTACTGTGCATACCACTACCTTCTTATGCACATCTAACCCAGCACAACTCTTTAACAATGCTTCCATAACACTAATTCGCCTCCTTCCCCTGTGGTTGGTCTTTGTTATTAGGGTAGGCATTGTGGATTACCTTGCTTACAATTTCACATAAGCAGGTCTTTTTACCGTGCGTCCTGTTGCCATATATGGCATGAACATGCGGGGGTTCGTGCCACAATGCCCAGGTCAGTTTCATGATCGGGGTTGAACCACCAAATTTCATATCGACCTTTTCCCTCTTTATATTATAACTGGTTTCGGCCGCATGAAAAAACTGTCAATAGCTTATCCTCTAAATTACTGCTCCCAAATGAAGGAATGCGCTGTTTTAACACAGTAGGTTGCACAAGAGTACCATGTGTAAGGGCATTGCGATTTTCATGCGCGGGGGTGATTAGATACCCTAATCATGTATGTTTCATGGCAATAGCCAGGAACTCCTCTTCAACGGCGAGGAACGCCTCCACTACGTCAGGGTCAAAGTGTTTGCTCTTTCCTTCGACGATGATATCACGCGCCTTCTTATGATCAAATGGCGGCTTATAGACTCGTCCTGATATGAGTGCGTCATATACGTCTGCCAGCGCCATAAGACGTGCTGTAACAGGGATATCATCGGCGGCCAACCCTTCTGGGTAACCAGTGCCATCCCATTTTTCGTGATGGTAGCAGGCTATTTCCTTTGCAAAGTTGAGGAAATCAACCTTCATGCCCAGACGCAACTCGGCCTCCTCTATGGCCCTCTTACCAAGCAGCGCGTGCTCCTTCATAACTGCAAATTCCTCATCTGTGAGCTTCCCGGGCTTCATAAGTACGCTGTCAGGAACACCCACCTTGCCGATGTCATGCAGAGGGGCGGACTTATAAAGTGACTGAATGTTTTTATCCGATAAAAACATTCGAAAACGCGGATGTTCCTTCAGATGATTCGCAAGTGTCCACAGATACATCTGGGTACGGCGTATGTGATTGCCAGTCTCGTTATCCCTGGTCTCAGCAAGTGAACCCAGGGCAAGTATAGTGACATCCTGTATGGCAACGATCTCCTCTGTACGCCGCCTCACCTCCGCTTCAAGATACTCGTTTCTGTCTTTGAGGAAATCCCGGGCCTGTTTCAAGGCAAGGTGAGTCTTTACACGTGCCATGACAATGGGCGGACTGACCGGTTTTGTTATGTAATCAACAGCGCCTAACTCCAGTCCATAACGCTCATCTTCTGTATCAGCCTTTGCCGTGAGAAAGATCACAGGGATGTCAGCAGTCTTCTGGCCGGCCTTTAATCGCTTTATCACCTCATACCCATCCATCTCAGGCATCATAATATCCAGCATAATAAGATCAGGCGGTGAATCCGATGCAGCAATCTTGAGCGCCCGCTCACCAGAGTTGGCTATCTTGACCTTGTAATCATCCTTTAAAAGCCCGCTCATCAGCGAGAGATTGTCCGGTGTATCGTCAACAACAAGTACAACATTCTTTTTTGTATAATCATTTACGTCCATAGCACCCTCTCTGAAGTGTAATCATTTTATATCCTCCTTTGTAGCGACAAGCTAAGTGTTTTGAGGAAGGCAGGGATGAATCTATATTTACTATCCTTTGGGTTGTTCATGATGAAAAGC
>PEAB01000048.1 GCA_002753395.1 Nitrospirae bacterium MYbinv3
GTATGAATGGATTAATTTTAGCGCATACAAAAGTTGGAAACACTTGGTAGATTACATTGATGATGTGCTTAATAATTTTGGACAAGAATATATAATTAATTATGGGTAGGTACTTATGGGGTCAATGGAATAATGCTGTTGACTTAAGTAACCCCTGCGGCAGAGGCAAAGCCCTCCATTCTACTTCTTTACTTACCCCTTCTTAACCAGATCGTTTTGTCTTACGCCTTCTGTGATGGGGATTACGACCGTGTCCTCGTTTCTTGCAGAGGTTATGTGGTTGCCGAAGGCGTCTTTCATCTCTCTGAGGCTGAAGACGGCATTTTCGAGGCCTGGGGAAAGGAACTCTATGGACTCGCCCAACGTAAGTTTGGTCTTTAAGGCCACCTCACCCCAACCATCCTTTATAGATTTGACGGTTCCAAGGATGTTGTGGCTGCCCTTGTACATGTCTTGCTCGTCGTGGTTGTAATCGCTATCGGGCTGTTTTCCTAAGTACATCCCCGTTGTGAAACCGCGGTTGGATACCGATGAAAGCTCTGTAAGCCAGCGTTGTTTTGGTTCATATGGTTGCAGCCCGCCGCCAAGGCTGTCTATGGCCTCTCTGTAGGTCTTTACAACACTCGCCAGGTAATTAACACCTTTCATCCTGCCTTCTATCTTGAAGCTGTCCACTTCGGCGTCATACAGCTTGCCAAGATACTGTATCATGCAGAGGTCTCTGGAGCTCATTACGTAGGTGCCTCTGTCGTCCTCGTAGACTGGGAAGTGTTCACCGGGGCGCTTTTCTTCCATTAACGTGTAGTTCCACCTGCACGAATTGGTACATAACCCGCTATTTGCCGACCTGTTAGCAAGAAAGCTGCTTATGTAACACCTGCCAGAGTACGATATGCAGATAGCGCCGTGGACGAAGCACTCAAGCTCGATGGAGACGTGGTCGCGTATCTCTCTGATTTCGTCAACGGAGAGTTCACGTGCAAGCACCAGGCGTTTGGCGCCAAGGCGCTCATAGAACATAGCTGCCCTTGAATTTGTGATATTGGCCTGTGTGCTAATATGTACTGGCAGCTCAGGGGCTGTCTCCAACAGGCAGTCAAAGACACCAAGGTCTGATACAATAACACCGTCAGGTTTGATCTCCTTCAGATAGCTGACGTGATCTTTTAGTGCGTGGAGGTCTCTGTTGTGAGGGAAGACGTTAATCGTGACATAGGCATTTTTGCCCTGATTGTGTACAAACTCAACGGCCGATTTCAATTGCTCAGGATCAAAGTTGCTGGTCTTTGCTCTAAGGCTAAAACCGCTAAGGCCTAGGTAGACGGCATCTGCTCCGTAGTGTAAGGCAGTCTTTAGTTTTTCAAGACTCCCAGCCGGGGCAAGAAGCTCAGGGCTTTTCATATAACAAGATGCTATCACATCGTCTGGGTGTCTGTCAATTACTGTGTTGACTTGGGCGCATAAGAAAGTCGTGGGTTTTGTCAAAGAAGGGGAGCTTTGCTCCCCCTCAGACCCCCTCGCAAGGGGACTCGTCCCCTTGACCACTAAATGTCAGGCGTGGTTGCTTGAGATGTTAATGGTGTATATACCTAATGTTAGTCCCCATGAAATCTCTCATACACTCTAAAATCCAATCCGCTTGAATTGACAGTAGATAGATGTTTGTGTGATAATAATTACATATAAAAAGGCTGTGGAAACGATATAAGACCTTAATAATGAGGGATATAGATGGATATTTTGCACTTATTGATGGATAAAATAAAAAATGGAGACAGAGATGGCGGTTTTACTATTATAGAGGAGTGGAAAAATGAGCATCCACAAGAGGACGTATCTTTAGTTTTACTAGAGCCTTTTTTATTGAAGGTGGGAATTTTATGGCAAAGCGGGCAGATAAGCCTTGCACAGTCATATACGGCTACAAAGATAGTTGAAGATGTGGTGGACAGACTAATTGAAAGAAGGGCGGATGACGCTAATAATAAGGGAACTGTCGTTATAGGAAATGTGGAAGAGGACTTTCATGGATTAGGTAGAAGGATGGTGTCATCTTTTCTGAAGGCCAATAACTGGGAGGTACGTAATCTAGGCAATGACGTTGCAGCAGAAGACTTTGTAGATGCAGCCGTAGAGGCTGGTGCTCATGTTATTGCAGTGTCTAACATGATGTATACGACTGCACAAAACATAATAAAAATACGACATGTGATTGACGAAAGGGAACTTGGCAGCAAGATAAAGCTGGCCGTTGGAGGTGCGGTATTTAGATTACGTCCGGAGCTGGTAAGTGAGGTAGGTGGTGATGGTACGGCGATAAGCGCAATGGAGGCGCCCAAGCTCATTGAGTCTCTCTGGTCGTTAGCGGAGAGGGGGGAGTGGCAATGACAGGTAAGGAGCGTTTTATATTAACATTACAGGGAAAGGCGGTCGATAGACGACCTTTTGTTCCAATCCTGTGCATGTATGGGGCAAAACTAATTGGGGTGACACTGGATCGTTACTATAGAGAGCCGGCCCTTTATGCTGCTGGACAGGCAGCGGTCGTAGAGAGGTTCTCTGTTGATGCGCTGATCTCACCTCTTTTTTACTCCGGTGAGGGTGAGGCATTTGGGTCAAAACTCCGGTTCCATGAGTTTATGCCTCCCAACATAAAAAAGATGGCTGTCTCATCGGCTAAAGATTATATCAAACTTGGGTTTCCAGACATAGAGACTAACCCTACCCTTGCGTATATGAGACAATCTCTGCGTATGACTGCCAAGAGATGCGGCAATGATGTCTCCGTCGGAGGGATTCTTTCAAACCCTGTCGATCTACCTTCCTTAGCTATGGGTATAGATGGATGGATAGACGCCCTTTTGTTTCAAAAGGAACTACTCAATGAGATATTTGAAAGGACTGTAGAGTTTTTTGTGTCCTGGGGTAGGGCACTTCTAAGTGAAGGAGCCACGTTCTTGGTATCTTCGGGCGGCTTTTTAAACAGCACTACCGTCACACAAGAGATGGTTGAGAACACTATATCGCCTGTGTTGAAAAAAGCATATGCAGCGATCAATGCCCCAATTGTGATACATGATGGTGGAGGGTCAATCTTACCTTTTTTGGATGTCTACAAGGGGCTGCCAAACGTTGTAGCTCTATATTCTGCCTCACCAAAAGACAACTTACAAGAGGCAAGGCGATTAGTTGGCTGTGATAATACCTTAGTGGGAGGTTTAGATGGCCCGACCCTTGATAAGTTAGGACGAGAGGACATTTACAACAGGTGCAGAGCAATATTAGAGGACAGAAAAGATGATAGATTTTTTATGCTTGGTACGTCAGGCCCTGATATACCGCTAAGCACTCCGCCTGAGAACATACTGGCAATGTTACAGGCTGTCACTGAGGCAGGATGTATGTAACATGACAGATGATAAAGGTGGAGAGGTTGTTTGTCTCGCTTGCTCGGTATTTAAAGATGCCTTGGATAGGTTAAAGGAGCTGCACCATTGGACGTTTGATGTTTATTACTTTGACTCCATGCTTCACATGTATCCAGAGAAGCTTGCCACGGGGGTATTTTCACGGGTTCATAAGGAATTAAGTGAGGGTAGAAAGGTGGTTTTGTTGTATGGGGATTGCCATCCGTCAATAAGTGATCTAGATAAAGACAAGAGATTTGCACGAGTGTCGGGTGTTAACTGTTATCAAGTCTTCTTTGGAAAGGACAGATACAGGATGATGCAGCGCGAGGGGACATTTTTCCTGCTACCAGAGTGGGCGACACGTTGGAGGGAGGTATTCAGAGTCCACCTTGGTTTAGAGAAGGAATCAGTAGCTAAGGCATTTATGGCTGATTTTTTCAAACAGATTGTTTATGTAGATACCGGTACAGCGCCTTTTTTAAGTGAATGTGTTAAGGAGATAGAAGAGTTTACCGGATTACCCGTCAGACGATTATCTATAGGGTTAGAATATCTGTACAATGGCATAACGGACGCTCTGAGTCGATTGGAGCAATACTGAATTAGTGACTTCATTTTCTGATAACAATAAAGCAAACGAATTTTTCATCTTAGACTTTCTACAAAATATTTTAGAGAAGACTTCCAATCCTGCATATGTTGAGGTGGCATTGTGTGAGGAAATGCGTAACATTACGGGTTCTCATATTGCCGTTATCTTGCGCCATGACGAAACCGGCCGCAGAGCAAGCATAACGGTCGTGCCTTTAAGGAGGAGGAAGGTTCTCGATACAGAACTATTTCATGATCTATTTCATGTAGTATCGACGTCCGCTAATTTGAGAGTATGGGATATATATAGCCAGGATGAGATGTTTTTAAAGGTTTGCTCTTGCACAAATATTTACAACTGTTTTTCATTACCTCTTTTTTCAAGTAAGACCAGACTTGGTACACTGATGCTTCTGAATTTCACCTTTACGGATAATATGGATTCATTGATGCAAACGATGAAGATGATCGGAAATGTGATAGGGCTTATACTTAGAAATGCGGCTTTTTATTTAGAAACACAGCATTTATTAAAGTTAGCGAGATTCAGGGCGGATATAGGGATTACCTTGGCCTCCAAAGCCCCGCTAAAGGTAATACTTCAGAGGTGTACGGATATTATCGTGAGGTTTATAGATGTAGCTTTTGCACGTATCTGGACAATTAACGAAACAGATAATATGTTGGAGATGCAGGCCAGTGCTGGTTTATACACACATATCGACGGCTCCCACGCCAAAATACCCATCGGTAGTTTTAAGATCGGCTTTATTGCCAAGGAGGGGAAACCTCATATCACGAATTCTGTGCAAACGGATCCTTTAATCACCGATACGGAATGGGCAGTACGGGAAGGGATGGTAGCCTTTGCCGGTTATCCATTAGTTGTGGAGGAAAAAACGGTAGGTGTAGTAGCCATGTTTTCAAAGAATATTTTAAGTGATACTGTGTTTGATACACTGTCTACTATTTCAGATAGCATTGCTATGGGTATTAAAAGTAATCAGGCCAATGAAACGCTTATTAAGGCTAAGGAAGAGGCCGAGGAAGCAAACAGGGCTAAAAGCGCATTTTTAGCAAACATGAGCCATGAGATCCGCACTCCTATGAACGCCATAATAGGGATGACAGAGCTTTCTATGGATTTGTCTGTTGATAAAAGACAACAGGAATATCTTTCAATAGTAAAAGAGTCCGCTAACTCTTTATTGAAGGTAGTTAATGAGATACTGGATATCTCAAAGATCGAGGCTGGCAGACTGGAGATTGAAAACGTCAATTTCTACATAGAACGTCTAATGAAATCCTCCACCGATATGTTTGTGCTCAAGGCTGCCAAGAAAGGGCTGAACTTTCATTACCTTATCAACCCTGATGTCCCCTATATGTTAAAGGGCGATCCAACAAGGTTAAAACAGGTACTTATCAATTTATTGGGTAATGCCTTTAAGTTTACAGAGGAGGGTGAAATAGCTGTAGAAGTTCAGAGGTATGGAGATAGGACAGGGGGCAATTCCGTAGAACTTCTTTTCTCGGTTAAGGACACGGGAGTTGGGATTTCGCCTGACAAGAAGGAAAAGATCTTTCAGAGTTTTTCCCAGGCCGACAGTTCAACTACCAGAAAGTACGGAGGTACCGGTCTTGGCCTTAACATAAGCATGAAGCTGGTGCGTCTTATGGGTGGCAATATCTGGGTGAAGAGTGAGCTAGGTAGAGGCAGCATCTTTTATTTCACCTCAAATGTAACCTTGCCAGATAACGAAGACTCCTCTGTCTCGGAAGATAATTTATGTCTGCTTGAAGAATCGCCCGTAAAGCTGAGCCGGATATTTTGTATATTGATTGTGGAAGACATCGAGGAGAATGTCGTTTTATTGAAGACCCGTCTACAACAGCACGGACATAATACGGTGATAGCCAGGAATGGGGCCGAAGCAATAGAGTGTTTTAAAAAGGGAGGGATTGACCTTATCCTTATGGATATCCAGATGCCGATTATGGATGGACTGGAAGCAACAGCGAAAATACGGCAACTTGAATACTCTTCAAACAGCCATATAACGATTATTGCTTTAACGGCCAGCGTGATGCAAGAAGAAAAAGCTGTGTATATGAAAAAAGGTTTTGATGCCGTTGTAGATAAGCCTATCGATTTCGATAGACTTTTTGACGTAATAGGAAAGATAGTACCTGAAGGCATTGGGCAGATTACCAACGAGCGCCCGGTTAAGGAGACGGCTGCATCGGCAATCGAATTATCTTTCCTTGAAGGCATAGATGTCAGAAGAGGCCTTAATACATGGCAAAATGAGGAAGCCTATACAAATGCCCTGATAGGGTTTTCAGATAAGTACAATGATGCAGTGGATAAGATATCAAATCTTATTGAGGCTAATGACATAGGAACAGCCTATAGGGTTGCTCATTCAATCAAAGGGTTGGCTGGCAACCTGTTAATGACAGACGTATATGAAGCTGCAGAAGAGGTGGAGTATCTACTAAAGGGTAAAAATATTACCAAAGTTAAAAAGTTATTGGATAAACTAAGAGGTGTATTAGAAACCGTTGTGAGTTCTATTGCCAGAATCAAGGTACTGAGAAAACCTGTAGAGCAATACATGGGTGAAGTTGACATACCGAGAATAAACGAAATCATTCAACGTATTCTGCTGTCTTTTAAGACGTACAGCCCAGATGAGGTTGAGCCGCTAATCTTGGAATTAGAACGATATGTCAACAAGGAGCAAGTAAGTCCCATCAAGAGATGTATGGAGGAACTCGATTTTATCGAGGCAAGAAAAGAAACTCTAAGATTCGCAAAAGGATTAGGAATAGAACCAGCTGATTTTCAATAAAAAAATCGTGTACATCTTTGCTTGAAAAACGGCTCTTAAGTACATGGACATAAATATATTTATAGATTAGGATTGACATTTACGGGGTCAAGGAGACTGGTTCCCTTGCAGAGGGGTCTGAGGGAGGGCAAAGCCCTCACTTCTTTCCCTTTATAGTACAGCACATCAAGGAGGGCTGTCTGAGGTGAAAAAAGACGGTTTCATTGAGAGCAGTTCTTTTCTCTTTATTGGTATGATGGTTGGAAACGTCATCAATTACCTGTTTCAGCTCACTATGGGCAGGATGTTGAGCGTTAAGACGTATGGAGAGATGAACACTCTAATGTCAATCCTCCTGGTTTTGAGTTTTCCTGTATCAAGCATCACCCTATTTCTGACGAAGAGCTTATCCCACAATTGTGCACTTGGCAGGTACGAGACAGTTAAAAAGTTCATAGCAAAAACCTACAAGCTGGTATTAACAATTGGCATTATCACGTCTATTGCTGGTAGTCTGTTCTCAGGTTTAACAAGCAGGTTGTTGAAGATCGACAGTATACTGCCCGTCATTCTTCTGTTTATGTCTACAGGAGTTTACGTATTGGTCCCTATAAACATCGCTATATTGCAGGGGTTTCACCGATTTAAGATACTGTCGTTTATTACTGCGGCCATAAGCCTTTTCAAATACGCAATAGGGGTGACCTTAGTAGCCGCCGGATTTGGCCTTAACGGCACCATAATAGGGTTAATGCTATCGTATGTCTTAACGGCCTACATATCTTATATCCCTATAAGGGCGGAGTTGAAAAACACCAGGTGGTCTTTTAACGATAACCCTTCAAATGCCTCTGACGTATCACTCTCATTTTTAATACCAGTGACAGTAGCCAGTCTGGCCTTCGCCATTCTCATACAGACTGACTTGCTCCTTGTAAAGTACTTCTTCTCCCCCTCTGAGGCAGGGATTTTTAGCTCTGCGGCAATCATCGCTAAATCATTGCTGTACGTACCTATTGCCATAGTTACGACCCTTCTTCCAATGGTTGCTTCTAATATAGCCAGAGCAGAAAAAACGATCTCTTTAATCATCAAGGCCTTTGTAATAACCATTGTTCTTTCAGGGGGAGGTACTGTCGTCCTTAATGTCTTTCCTGAGACGATAATTTCGGTTTTTTTTGGTGCCAAGTTTTTACCGGCATCAAAAATCGTGGGGCTGTACGCATTGGCCATGCTTCCAATGACGCTGGTCATGGTCTTAATCAACTACAACATAGCCAGGGATAAGACCTTCTTTGCCTACATAACACTGTTGTGCTCTTTTGCACAGGTAGCTGGCATCGTCCTCTTTCACAAAGATGTTGCCACTGTCCTTAAGGTCATCTTAACCTCAGGCAGCTTTTGCTTAACAGTATTGTTGTCCTTGTTGGCACTTGAGTATTATCGCATAACACATCATCATCGGCAGGTGTAAATGTACTCAAACTAAACCTTACGGATAAGCACCTGCCCATAATTATTATATAAAAGAAAAGTGAAAGAAGTGAGGGCTTTGCCCTCCCTTAGACCCACCCACAAGGGGACCAGTCCCCTTGACCCAGTAATGCTCAGTCCTAATCTATTAGTATATTACTTCCATTTACTTAGAAGGCGCAGAGTTCTCAAACTTTCCAATGCAGAGGCAAGCATTTTGACCGCCAAAGCCAAACGAATTACTGAGAACCCTTTTGTGTTCCTTGGGACGAGCCTCGTTAGTGATATAATCCAGGTTACATTTTGGATCCGGGTGTTCGTAGTTAATCGTTGGCAAGAGCAGGGAGCGGTTTATACCCATGATGGATAAGACCCCTTCTATGGCCCCGGCTGCCGCTATAGTGTGCCCAATCATGGACTTATTGGAACTGACGGGGATGGCCTTGGCCATATCGCCAAAGACCTGTTTTATTGCCCCTGTTTCGGTCAAGTCGTTCTGCACGGTAGAGGTGCCGTGGGCGTTTATGTAGTCGATCGCATCAGGTAAGGGCTGTGTCGTTTCAGGCACCAGGAGGTTGGCGTCTTTGAGGGCGGCCTTCATTGCAAGGATAGCCCCCTCGCCCTTGGGATGAGTGTCGGTTATCCGGTAGGCGTCAGCCGATGAGCCGTACCCTAAGAGCTCGCCATATATAACGGCCTTTCTGTTTATCGCATGATCGAGGTCCTCAAGGACGATGGCCCCGGCGCCCTCTGACATTACAAAGCCGTCCCTGCGTCTGTCAAACGGGCGTGAGGCCTTCTGAGGCTCTGTGTACTTCTCCGCCAATGCCTTGATCAGGACAAAACCAACGTACCCTGTGTAGTCTAGACAGGCCTCTGCCCCTCCGGCTATCATTATCTTTGCCCGCCCCTCTCTGATCAGACAAAATGCCTCGCCAATTGCCTGAGCACCTGCGGCACAGGCACTTGATATGGAGAGGTTTGGACCGCTGAATCTAAAAGCTACGCCAACCAGGGCTGATGCCACATCAGGTTTCCTCTTAAAGAAATTAAAAAGCGGGTACCCCCCAGCCCTCGTCAAGGCCTTTACGTCCCAATTACCTTTGCCGTCGTAGAACCTGTGCAGAAACACCATATCCTCAATGGATGGGTTTTGGCCGTGATTACCCAAAGACACACCAATGTGTTGACGCTCTATGTCAAGCATGTCGACGCCTGCCATGCCGATGGCCTCAAGTGTGGCTGCTAGCATAAGGGTGTCGCTGCGTGTAACGAATTTCTCTATCCTACCGTCATATCTAATATTTGCCTCATACAGCGTCTTGCTGATGGCGGCCATCCATTCGGGGGCTATCTCACCTCCTATGTTTGTGGGCAGTCCACTGGTGTCAAAGGACTCTATGCGTCTTATCCCTGAGACACCCATTGAGGCGTTTTCAAAGGTCTCATCTGCGTTACGTCCAATGGGGGTTACCATGCCATAGCCGGTAACAACGACTCGCCGCTTACATGTAGTCATCAAAATATCTTATGCTCGTCTTGAGTCTTGGTAAGCCATGCCTTGATGAGGTCGTCACCTGTACTATAGGCTGCTCCCTCGCCGCAATTAGAGCATACTAAGCGGGTGCCATCGTCGCACTTCCACGGGACTGTCCCACAGGAGGTACACATCTCAGGCAGCGTTGTCAGGATCTCCCTAAGGCCTCGAACAATTGTGCTAACGGTGATCAATGGCGGCACCTGATCCATATCCATACCGGGTGCGAGCCCCTCGATCTCCTCGCCAAGCCTTAGACGCATGAGTCTAACAGCCTTCTCTGTAATCTGACCGTTTTCGTCTATGGCTGCGCCCTCGCCAAACATCTCCTCCATATGCTCAAGTATGAAGTGGCGTGCCATCTTGACTCCAAACACCTGTTCCAGGCGGTAGTTGATGTCAAGAAAATCAAGCGATTCCGCCCCAAGGTCCCTTACCAGCGAACTCTCAGGCGTTATCTTCTCCGTATCAATGCTGAGGGTCTCGGCTATGGCCTTTTTAACCTCCGTCAGAACCCTGTTATCATCAATAAATTCTAGCTTCATATAGTCCAGTCTCCATTTATTTAATTAATGCTATCTTGACAATGTCATATTCCATATCTCTGCAGTAAAGATGTCTGAACCACGATTTAACGGATTAAGGGATTGTCAGGATTACGTTAAAAAGTCTGCCTGTCTTTTTCCTGTAAATCCCTTAATCTGTGTAATCCTATTCATACAATCCCTACGTTTACTTAAATCTGACATTATCAAACTATTCATTTATGTATAAAATAACGTTATTCATCATCATCCTAGCGGGCGATAGAGACAGTTACTCAGCCCCCTGTCAACGATGATAGTCTGACCGCTGATGGCGCGGCTTGCCGGACTACAGAGAAACATTACTACGTCGGCGATCTCCTCAGGCTGTACGAAAAGCCCTTCTGGGAGCCTGTCAACGCCCTCCATATACTGTCTTAACACCTTAAAGGAGTCCGTCTTCACCAGGCCGCCAGAGACGGCATTAACCGCGATGCCTCGTTCCCCCAGAGATTGACTGAGGTCCCTGACAACTGTTTCCATGGCCGCCTTCATGCTGCCAAGAGGGTAGGCTGGATTGTAAAACCGGCTACCCAGCGACGATATAAAGATGATCCGGCCCACCGTCTGATCCTCGACCTTATCGGGTGTAGGGGGGGGATCGGTGGTCTTTTTCTCTAAGAGAGGGAGGGCCTCCTTGATGCAAAATATGTTGCCGAGGTAGTTGACGTTTACGAGGTCTTTGAGTTCCCTCTCAAGCAGTCTCTCTATAGGCTTAAAAGGGGCCTTTGCGGCATTTAAGACGAGGAAGTCTAGACGTTGGCATTTTTCGCCAATCTCGGTCATTAGTTGTTTTACTGATTCCCTTGAAGATATGTCGGCCAAGATGGGGTATGCGCGGCTGCCCATGGATTCTATTTCGGTGCAGAGTTCCTGAAGCGAGCCAGAGCGCGTTGTGTTAGGCGTCTCTGCCCTGCGGTAGTTGATAACGACGTCGGCGCCGTTGACTGCAAACCTCAAGGCGATGGCGCGTCCTATCCCGCGGCTGCTCCCTGTTACCAGTGCAACCTTCCCTGCAAATGTTCTTTCCTGATGGGATCTACCTTGTAACTGCATAAACTCAATTCCTTTCTTGTTATGTGCCCCTTAACCAATATTGATCAGAGCGTAACAAGACTATAATACGCTAATCAACGATAAGTATTCAATATTGGATTGCTACAAATTTATTCTAACGTATCTTCATAGGCCTCATCGTGAGTGCCTATATCGAGGAGATAAATGGTGTCCACTGTCAAACTGAAGTTTACGCGTATCTCATGGCTCAGATGACATGAGTATCGCCCTTTAAGGCAGCCTGAAAGCGTATGGGTCTTTAGAGATGGGTCAAAAGCGTTTTTTTCAAGTGTGTTAAAGGCCTTCCTGAGGGGTTCCTTTAGAGCAGGATTTTTCTCTACAAGTTTTAACGCCTTCTTAGAGAACGACTTGGGGTATTGGACTTTACGGCTCATCGAAGCCTCCTCGGCAGTGTTAAAAATCATCGTCGGTTCTTTCTCGGCATCCAGGACGCGTTGTACAACGGCCTCGTACTTGCGCTCCCTCTCAAGCAGGAATGATGCAAACTCATTGAGTGTACGGAGCGATTCAGGCGACAGTTGATTTACGGCGTCTGATATGCGTTCTATATACTCGGCCTTATAATCTACAACTGTCTCCTCAGTTTCTACCGGCTCATCTATGACCAGGCTTTCCATTGGTTTAGTTTAACACAACTAAGGTTTGAAAATCAGCTTCGATTTGAGTTTATCAGGTCAATCAGTTCGCTAACACTGGCTGCCTTCCGTATGTGCTCTTTTATCTTTTTTAGGCTGCCTATGTTGTCAATACCTTTAATTTGTTCCATTAAGGTTATACCATGACTGCCAAATTTAACATCAAGCACAAGTTCTATACCTTCCATTAGCCCTCTCCTCACACCCCTTTCCAAGCCTTGTTCTAAACCTTGCTCTAAGCCTTGTTCTAAACCTTGCTCTAAGCCTTGTTCTAAACCTTGCTCTAAGCCTTGTTCTAAACCTTGCTCTAAGCCTTGTCTCAAGCCTTGTTTCAAACCTTTCTCCAGTCCTCGTTCCAGCCCTTTCTCCAAACCTTGTTTGAACCTTATATCCTCTTCTAAGTCAAATATTAAAGCCATCTCTTCTACCCCTTTGCATACTTCGTTCTGTAAGCCTCTTAATTGAGCCATCACTTCTATTTGCCTTATATACTTGCCTCTGAGCGTTTCCTCTCTTACGAGATCCTTTATTCGGTGAAGCAGCTCCTTCACATATATTGTAACACCTTTATCTTTAAAATTGCACAATATCGAGAAGATCATCTCTTGCGGTCTTTCTGAATACAGGAACATCTCACAGTCAATGTCTCTCATGTCGATCAGATCATATTCATACTTTACCTTTGGCTCGGTGATCTTGTTTGGCATCTTAAGTGACTCATTGCCAATGTAAAACACATATTGTCTTACAGGGAGCCTATATATTTGAGTTATATGGAGCCAGTACCTCATCATCCTATACGCCATATCTGAATCATTGGTTGATTGAAACTCTATGTGCAGGGCGAAATTGTCTCCTTCAAGAGTGGTTACGTTCAAGATAAAATCAGCCTCTCTCTCATCCGTGATCTGGAGCTTAATCTCTATTGGGTTGGATTTAGCCACATGGATTTTCAATACCCTGGAGATCAGGACGTCGGAGACATCCCTAATCGTTTCTTTTATTATCTTGTCATACTCCTTTGACATACGGTGTTAGTATAACATAAGATGACGAAGTCATATTCCATATGGCTGCAATAAAAATGTCTGAACCACGATTTAACGGATTAAGGGATTAGCAAGATTAGTTAAATCTTTTTCCTGTAAATCCCTTAATCTGTGTAATCATAGTTCGGATTAGATGAGTCTGTCGATCTCTTTTACCATGCCAAAGCCCATGTTTCCTTTCTCTCCAAAGCCGGCGTCGTAACCGACCTTTATGAGTTCGGGGCTGCCCTTTACCTTGAATGGGGCAAGATACCCTATTACTTGCATGCTCATAAAGCTGATCTTTTTCTGGATCTTGCCTGCCTTTTTCTTTACGTAGTCTTCGTCAAACGCAAAGGAAAGGGTTTTGTTCTTAGGTTCGGCGTTGTGTATCTGTTTGTACTTCTTTATCAGGTTGTTTCTGACGGCCTCAGCAAACCCCTGATCTGTGTACCTTATATATTGAGGGTTGGTGATAGCAGAGTCTTTGTTGATTGTTACGGTTATGGGGGAGATGGTCGTAAAGCGTACCTCTTCAGAGAAGTTCACGTCTTTTAAGGTTTCCACCTTGTCAATCTCCAACCTGACGCCGGAGATAAAGAGCGCCTTGCTATCGACGATCCTTCCGGCTAGCTGCACCAGGAAGTTTTTAATCGGCGATGATACGTACCATTCGATGGAACCCTTGTCAAAGTTGATCCTCTCCTCTTCTATGCGATATGTGTCAAAGCAGAGTTGTGAAAACGTAAACATCTTGAAACTGCTTCGAGCTTTTTCCTTCACCCTGTCGGGAGGGCAGTTTGAGTAGTCAAGGGAGTTCCTTTTCAGTATTTTGTAGATTACTGAAGTCAGTGTATAGTTGTAGTTAATAGGGATGCTGGCATTGGCATCACCGTTGTACAGAATAACTCTAATTCTCATAGATTTACACTCTCCTGAAAACTATAAATGTCAATTCTCATGCCATAAGTTTCAGGAGTATAAAGTGGCTTAAATACTACTATTTTGTCTTTGGGGTTAATGCATATATATGGAATCAATTCCATAATTTAAGGAATGAATTCCATAGTAATATGCTAAAAAAGTGCAAAATCTCATATGCAGAAGTGAATATGTGAAATCCATTTTTCATAAAAGGGGGTTTATGAAAAGAAGATTTCTCTTGACAGGAAAGCATACTTTTATTATCATAAAAACCTTGTTTAAGAAAATAACAAAGGAGTATTGAAATGGAACGTAATCCGTTTTTATCAAGTGTGTTTGATACTGAAGAAAAGGTAACGGTCTTTTATATGCAATCCGGTGAGTTCTTTTATCGGTCTGCTGATGCCTTGGCTCTTGTTGAGATTTCAAAAGCGCTTGGTGGTAAAGAATTAAGAAACCGTGTAGACTTTTATCCCGTCAGAACCGATCCTTTACAATCTTCTACGATCTTAGATCTAATTAATTGGAATAAGTTTGGTAGGAGAAGCTCTTACAAAAAACTTCTTTCTTATCTAAGTGATAAGTACAAAATTCAATCTGATAAATATAATATGAAAGTTTATGAAGAAAATTGTGAAAAATTAATTGAATACTTAAATATTAAGAAGAAAGACTGTGATTTTAAAATCAAGAATATTCTCAGCTTTATACTTTATAATGGAGAAAGATACAAGCGCGATTTTGAAGATACATATCCTCCTATGCCGGACTCTACTGTCTGGATTATTATTGGTCGACCCCAACATTATACAATGTGGCAAAAAAATAGATGGTTTAGACAACTGATAATAAATGCGGGTTACCCTGCACGTTATCTAATCCCTCCTTCGGTTGAGGATGATACTTCAACATTGGATGATTTTTTTCTACGCAGGAGACTTAAAACCGATGCAAGTTTAAGCAAAATGACTGACAGAAAAACAGGTTTAAGCTATCAAGTAAAAACTGAATCATATAGATATCGTGATGATTATGGATTGGCCTTTAGTAATATAGTTATGTGCAATGGTATCCGGCGTAATGTTATAGTATGTTCAGGTCTTAGCTCTGGAGGAACTTATGCTGCAACTAGGTTTATTACTGATCCAACATGGTATTCCCAGCTCGTGGGTATAGATCAAATAAAAGAAGAGGAAGGCCCAATAGAGGTTGGTTTACGAGTTAAATGCAAAAAAACAACGCAAGAATCGCTTTACATCGGGCGCAAAGAAATAGATTTCGATCAAATAGAAATATTAAACAATGATCCTATTGATTATCTTGGACTTACTTTTTGGAAAAGCAGCAATAATAGACCATATGCGTATGTAATAGGCGAAGATCCAGATGATAAGTCAGCAAAGAAGCGTGTTGTACCTCATAGGGAATCTAGGGAGTTTGCAAAAATTCAAAGCATTGAAAAACCTATAAAAGCTTTAGATACTCTTTTACCCGATAAGAATAGTGATCCTAAGAGTAAGAAAGAAAGTGGAATAATTAAAGGTGATCTGTTTGAAGTGATGAAATGGTGTGATTTCAAGAGTGAAGGGGGTAAGCCTACAAATGAGTACGGATCAAACGTTACAAAATATACTAAACCAGTTGACAAAGAAAATGAATATATATTTACGTTGGGTAATAGTTTTATTGCATATAATTACAGAAATGAAAACGGCACATATTCCGATAATAAGTGTGATTATTACACATGTGGTGAACGTACAAAGAAAAACATTGAAAGTTCGATAGAAAAATATTTAAAAGATGCTTCACCAGACAAACTACCAAAGCCTATTCTTATCTTAGGAGCTAGTGGAACTGGCAAAGAGAAGCTCTACGAGGTAATTAGATGTAAATATGCAAAAAGTTTGAAACGTAATAATGTATCATTATGTGTAGTAAACTGTGCTGAATATGGTAAAAGACTAATAGGTTTTTTAAGAAGAGTTTTGAATGACCTTCATAATTGCTATAACAGAGTTCCAACCGTCCTAGCTCTAGATGAATTTGGTGATCTCGATAAAACAGCCCAAGCGTCACTCCTACGCGTTTTGCAAGATGGAACTTACGGACGGCAGAATTGTAGTAGCTCACAACCAACAAAAAATACTAGAGTTTTAATCGTAGCAGGGACAAGTCGTCCACTGGAGAAAATGGTAGAGGAAGGTAAAATGCTTCCCGACCTCCTTAGCCGGTTCAATATTTTTAGACTTACCCCCTTGACCGAACGCAGTGAAGATGCTGTATTTCTGATGTTTTATCTTCTGAAAAAGGAGCTTACTGAAGACATAGAAGATCAAGTAAGCGAGTTTCATGTATATATAAGACCAGTAGCGCTACAGATATTTCTTAGTTATACATTTCCACGGAATACACGAGATGTAGCAAGTGTTGTAGATAGGTTATTATCCATGGATTTATGTAAAACTAATAAAGAAAATGATGGAAAGATAAGATTTGAATTTAAAATTGATGAAGAAGACATGAAATATGTGCTTGGTCTAGTTCCCCAAAAAACAAAAATAAACATGGATAATCCAAATCTACAAGGATCGGGTAAAGAAGATACGCCTAAACAAGATAAATGCGAAGAAGAAGCTAAACCATGTCAACCATACAAATCAACTGAAGACAATAACAATTGGATTGTATATGACTTAGCAGATCTTCCAATAAGCTCCGCGCCTAAAACACACACCTCAGACTACTCCTGTTGTAGTAGAGAGGATACCAATAAAGCGTAGTAAAAATAGACATTAAACCATCTTAAGCTATATACGCGTCCGTAAACTCAAACGAGTCTACATCAAACAAACCCTTATCGCTTAACTTAAGCCTCGGTATCACAAGAAGGGACATGAACGACAGGGTCATAAATGGCACCGTTAGCCCTGTCCCAAGGCCCTTTGCCAGCCTGTCTATACTGGCATATGCAGAGGCTGCCTCAAAACCGTCCAGATCCGTCATAAGACCCGCTATCGGCAGGGGTAATACCCCGCTTGTGCCCCCATCAACGACAACAAGACCACCCCTGTGCTCAATCACAAGATTAACGGCCTGACAGATAGCCTCATTCGTAGCGCCCACGGCCACGATGTTGTGCGAATCATGGGCAACACTGGCGGCTATGGCCCCACGCCTTAGACCAAATCCTTTGACAAAACCCACCGCCGGAGGGACGTCGCAATAGCGATTCACAACGGCGAGCTTCAGGATGTCCCGCTCTACGTCAGAGACAACGTCCCTCTCTGCCGCCGCACTACCAGCAACCCCTGCACCGCCTGAACCCACCACGCTTCCCAGAGTCTTTACGTCGTAGTAGAGCAGATTGGTAAACAACTGCCCCTCAATAGCCTCTATCACCTTGAGCTTGCCCCTGCGGTAGGGAAAGAAAAAATCCCCCGGCTCTTTCCTGCCCGCATTGAAGTTGTTTATGACCACACCGGCACGCCTCGGGATCATAGAGACACCCCCCTGCGCCACAACCTCTCCATCAATGAAAGTCTTCAGGACGTTGAGGTTGTCCAGGTCGTCTACTATCAAGAAATCTGCAGGGTCGCCCACCTGAAGCAGCCCGACGTCAAGGTTGTAATGAAGAACCGGATTTACGCAGGCGGCACGCAGGACGTTCATCTTGTCGTACCCCGCCCTAAACAGCCTCTTTACCATATCGTTTATATGTCCGCTTATTAGCTCGTCGGGGAGCTTGTCATCAGAGCACAACATGATATCCTCGTAATGGTCCCTTATTAAGGGGGCAAGCGTATCGAGGTTTCGGGCTGAGGATCCCTCGCGGATTATAATCTTCATGCCAAAGCTCAGCTTATCGATAGCCTCTTCTATGGTGACGCACTCGTGGTCGGTGCTAATACCGGCCTTTATATACTTCTCGCAGTTTAATCCCCTCAGACCCGGCGCATGACCATCAACCACCTTAGCATATTTCTTGGCAAGGCTTATCTTGTAAAGGACAACAGGGTTGTCGTTTAAGACGCCAGGGTAGTTCATCACCTCACTGAGGTACTTTATATGGCCGGCCTTAAGCAGTTGCTCTATCTCGGCCGTGTCGATAACAGCGCCGGAGGTCTCAAACGCCGTGGCCGGAACACAGGAGGGCGCACCAAAGTAGAATTTAAAGGCAGCCGCCCCGCCGCTCTCAACCATGTAGTCAATGCCACGCAGACCAAGGACGTTGGCAATCTCATGCGGGTCTGATAAGGCGGCCACGGTGCCATGTACAACCGCTAAACGGGCAAACTCCACCGGCGTCAAGAGTGAACTCTCTATGTGTACATGGGCGTCTATAAAACCAGGGATTATGAACTTATCGTATGTATTGCTGTCTTTAGTGATGCTAGCAATCTTACCCTCAACAATCTCCAGCGTGCCAGCATAGATGATGGAGTTTTTTACGTCTACCACGTTGCCCTGAATGTATTCAGCTGCCATTGGTTTTCACCTCACCTCTTATTACAACGTTTTTCCCCAAACGCTTCGCTTCATATAAAGCGTTGTCTGCATTTATAATGAGTTCTCTAACGGTATCAGCGTTTTTAGGGCAGTTGGCTACCCCGACACTAATAGTGACCTTAAGCGACAACGTACCATCTTCAAAGACTGCATTTTCAATGTTCTTTCTAATCCTGTCTGCGATCCTACAACCCCTCTCGATATCTGTTGAGGACAATAATACGGTAAACTCCTCTCCACCGTAGCGAAAAGACATGTCGTTATCTCTTATTGTGTTTCGTATGTGATTGGCAACACCCTTGATGACCATGTCCCCCGCTACGTGCCCATAGGTGTCATTAACCTTCTTGAAATTATCTATATCTATCATCACTAGGGATATGCCGTCTTTATACATGGGCAGGTTTATGAACTCCCTTTCTATGATGTACCTGAAGTGCCGCTGTGTGTACAGACCGGTCAGTTCATCAGTGATGGCAAGTTTGTAAAGATATGCGTTTTCAAAGGCAATAACAATGTGGCTGCTTATAGCCGACACGATGCCCTGTACCTTTTCGTTAAATCTGCCAATAAACTTTTGACACACAATTAGAGCAAGGAGTTTGTCATTTTTACGTATACCCATGTATATCTCTTTCTTATCCCGAGACATCCTTATCCCGTCGAGGTTACCTTCATGCCATTCATCGATTAGCTTGATTAGCGTTTCATTCTGTTGCACGTTAGTACGAATGAGCTTGTCCTTGCCGGCTTCTTTAATGTATGCCCTGTACTGCCTGTTCTCCCGTGGCAGAACGATGATAACCTTGTCGGCATTAATCGTTTCTCTTATTATATCAATAACGATAATCTTTAGCTCCTCTACGTCTATAGTCTTACTAAGACGCTCAATTAAGGAGTAAAGAAGCGTAATCTCGTGGTGCTGCTTAAGGATTTCAAATATATACTTATTGATCACCTTAGTCAGTGATGCTATGACTAATATAAGGCAGACAGCGCCAAAACCAAGAATAATTATCTCAACTCGCCTTATAATGGCTTCTGTGTTTTTCAGGGGACGATCAATAATGATCTTTCCATTTATAACGGCTTCCTTTGGGTGACACGCATGACAGACGCTGTCGTTGAGGATAATAGAGATGTTTCGGAACACCTTATCTCCACGCATGTTCTTAATCATTACAGTTTTTTGTGAGGGAGGTTTGTTTTTGTTATCGTGGCAGATGATACAAGATTTCTCTTTGAAGTGATCTAATACGGTTCCTACCTCGGCCTTGTCAGTTGAGTAGACAATCCGTCCCCTGCTGTTTATAATGAAGGCAGTGCTAATTGTGTCCTTGTCATCTGACAGCGCATCAAAGATCGACTGCATTACGCCCTGTTCATGCCTCATCATAAGGTACCTCAACGTAGTCAGTATTGTGTCGCTTAGCTCCTGGGTCATACTTTCGCTGTTTTTGAGTAAGGCACTAGGCAGCATGATAAACACTGAAGCGGCTGCTACAAGACTGCCAAACAAAAATAGACTCAGGACCGCTACCAGCATCTTCTTTTTTAGCTGGTATACCCATACGATGTTTTCTAAAGTCAATTGTTGCCCGGCTTAAGGTATGTTATTATGACTTACACGGACTTAGATACTGATCGTGCTCACTATATAATTATGTTTAGCGATCAATCTATTCAGCAATCCCTGCCATCAAAGCAGCAATCCTATTAGAATCGAATCTAAAAAGCCCCATTATGGCCTCCCTAGGGTTATGTATAATGCTCTGTCTCAGAGTCTCCGACGACCTTATAGCCTCATCGTGTGAAGTTATCCTTGACATCTTTCCCCTGTAAGCCGTTTCGTCAACGCACTGATTGTTTAGATCGTAGCTATCTTCGCCCGTATCTTCAGAGCGTTCAATCGTACCTGCTGCACCAGAACCATCTTTCATCTCTACCCCCATGTAATTATTTTATACAATAAAATAACAGAACTAACTATAAAAGTCAATTTAAAACAGCCAGCAATTCTCATTGAACAGTTGACTTAAAGTCTGTAGTGTGGCGGTATCCCTATACCACTTTTAGGCGTGTTGACTTTAGCGGCATGTATGGTACATAATTGTGTGTTTTAATTAGGAGGAATGTTTATGAAAAAAGAAAGTGTGTTAGTTACCGGAGGGGCTGGGTATCTGGGTTCTACTTTGGTGCCGGTGTTGTTAAACAACGGTTTTAAGGTAACCGTCTTAGATACGCTAATGTTCAGCCAGTACTCCCTCCTTGAATGTTGCGCCAACCCTGATTTTGACTTTATTAAGGGTGATATATGTAACGGGCAACTGATGTCATCGCTTATCCCACAGTTTGATATCATCATCCCGCTGGCTGCTATCGTTGGCGCTCCAGCTTGTAAGATTAATCCTACACTGACGAACATTGTAAATCATGATGCTCAAATGACGCTGATCAATAAGCTCTCCAATTCACAAAAGGCTATCTTTCCAACCACCAACAGCGGTTATGGGATCGGTGAGAAGGACAGCATGTGCACGGAGCAATCCCCGCTGCGACCAATATCGGAGTACGGCGTGGCAAAGGTGGAGATTGAAAAGGCCTTCTTGGATAAAGGCAGCGCCGTGACCCTGCGTCTGGCAACCGTCTTTGGCATGAGTCCGCGTATGAGGATGGATCTCTTAGTCAACGACTTCACGTACCGGGCATATAAAGACCGCTTTGTAGTCCTGTTTGAAGAACACTTCAGACGCAACTACATACACGTACGCGATGTGGCCAAGGCCTTCCTCTTTACTATCAATAACTACGACAAGATGAAGGGAGAGCCTTATAACGTTGGCCTAAGCTCGGCAAATCTAACAAAACGGCAGCTCTGTGAAAAGATAAAGGAGTATGTACCTCAGCTCTACATCCACTCAGCGCCGGTTGGCGAAGACCCAGACAAGAGGGACTACCTCGTTAGCAATGAAAAGATAGAGTCATTGGGCTGGCGGGCAGATCACTCCCTGGATGACGGGATAAAGGAACTGCTCAAAGGCTACAAGATATTAAAGCCCAACCAGTTTGCAAATGTTTAAAATGGGGAGCGGAAGATAACATCATGGTAATATCTCGAACGCCGCACAGGATATCTTTTTTCGGCGGGGGGACTGATTACCCCGATTACTATCTAAAGCACGGGGGGAAGGTCTTGGGTGTCGCCGTAGATAAGTACTGCTACCTGAGTGTGCGACGACTACCCCCGTTTTTTGACTTCACTCACAGGATAGTCTATTCAAAGATGGAAAACGTCCAGGACATCAACGACATACAACATCCCTCTGTGAGAGAGACCCTGAAGTATCTTAACGTCTCCTACGGGGTGTCCGTCCATCACGATGGCGATATTCCAGCGCGAAGCGGCATGGGCTCAAGTTCATCCTTTACCGTAGGACTCTTGAACTCCCTCTACGCCCTTGAGGGACAGGCGATATCGAAAGACGAGCTGGTAAAGGAGGCCATACACGTAGAGCAGGACCTGATCAAGGAAAACGTAGGTTCGCAGGATCAGACGTTTGCCGCCTACGGTGGTATGAACCTGATCAATTTCTTACAGACCGGTGAGATCATCGTCGAACCCGTCATAATGAAACCAGAGAGGCTGCAGAGTTTTAAAGAGCGGTTCTTGTTGTTTTTTACCGGACTGTCTAGATATGCCCATGAAGTAGCCGGTGATAAGATAAAGAATATCCCCAAAAACAAAGACAACCTCTCTCAGATGAAAGATATGGTGGACTATTCTTACAAGGTACTCACCACACACAACAGGGACCTCAGGGAATTCGGGGAGCTACTGAATGAGACATGGAAGCTAAAAAAGACTCTGTCGACAAAGATTACTAAACCTGAAATAGACGAGATGTACGAGACGGCTATAAATAATGGAGCCATTGGAGGAAAGCTCCTAGGCGCAGGCGGTGGCGGGTTTATGGTTTTCTATGTGGAGCCTAAGGATCATTTTAAGGTAAAAAAGGCGCTTAATAAATTCCTCCACGTACCGTTTAACTTCGACTTTGATGGTTCAAAGATAGTCGTATATCAACCAGATAGGATGTGATAATGAAATACCCGCTAACATCATCAACCTTTGGTCCTGAGGAAAAACAGGCAATGGTCTCAGTTATAGAAAGTGACATGTTTACAATGGGTAAACACGTCAGAGAGTTTGAGGAGCAGTTTGCATCATACATGGGTAAGAAACACGCCATTATGGTCAACTCCGGCTCCTCAGCAAACGTCATAGCAGTGGCAGCGATGTTTTACAGAAGCAAAGACCCCCTCAAGCCCGGTGACGAGGTCATCGTACCCTGCATCTCCTGGGCAACGACGTACTACCCGCTGCATCAATACGGTCTGAGGCTAAAGTTTGTCGACGTAAACCTTCAGACCCTCAACTACGATATCGACGAGCTTAGAAAGGCCGTAACCGCAAAGACAAAGATGGTCGTGGCCGTCAGCATCCTGGGCAATCCGTGTGACTTCACCTCGATACAGGAGATATGCAGTCAGAACGACGTTATACTGTTTGAGGACAACTGTGAGTCTCTCGGTGCTACCTACAAGGGTAAGTACACTGGCACCTTTGGTCTGCTCAACACATTTAGCACGTTTTTCTCTCACCATATATCAACGATGGAGGGTGGTCTGATCCTTACAGATGACTACGAGCTGTACTGTCTGTGCAGGTCATTGAGGAATCACGGCTGGACCAGGGATCAAGGAGCAGACAGCCCCATATTCAGCCGTCGCGACGACGACTTCTATGAGGCGTACCGCTTTATCCTTCCTGGTTACAACGTGCGCCCCACGGAGCTTCAAGGGGCAGTTGGCAAGGAGCAGCTAAAGAAGCTCCAGACGTTTCTGACCGTGCGCAGGGAAAACGCCGGCCACTTCTTTGGTCTATTTAAAGACGATGGACGGTTTATCATCCAGAGGCCGGTAGGGCCAGACTCCATCAGTTCGTCGTTTTGCTTTACGATGATTGTGCGGCCAGATGCAGGGGCAGACAGAAGACGCGTCCTCCAGAGGCTCAAGGAGGCCGAGATCGAGCACAGGATAATAACCGGCGGAAATTTCCTGCGCCATGACGTGATCAAGTATTTTGATTACGAGGTAACAAGCTCAACCAACGCCGATATGGCTCATGACTATGGCTTTTTCGTAGGAAATCACCCCATAGATATAAGGCGCGAGATCGACTATCTGCATAAAATACTAAAAGATGTGTGAAGGTAGCGTTTTATCAAGCCAGCCTTCGCTCAGCCCAACCCTCAAGGGGGTAAGCCCCCCTTGAGACACCGTAATTTAACTCTACGTGCTAGATTTAGATGTCCAGTGTAGCTCCTTGTAACTTGTTTACCTTATCATCGCTCGAATCTATTGTCATGCTGTATCGTTTTAAGTTCTTTGATGATTATATCAACGTGAGACGCTATGTTTGAGTGGTTTAAGACAATGAGTTTTTACGGCGCTCGTGGTATAAAGAATGTCAGAGACGAGCTGCTTGAGGATAAGTTTCGCGGACTGCCTGAAATATTGGATATCCCGTGTCCCAACGCCTGTTTCAGATGTGTCGAGGTCTGTCCTACAGAGGCGGTTACCGTAAATCCAGTAAGCATAGACCTGCGAAAGTGTATCTTTTGTCCTGAGTGTATGCTGGCGTGTCCAGAGGCAAAGCTCAGGTATTCAAACAGCGTAGATCTTGCCGCAACAGACCCGCATTCAATGGTCATCACCATGCAAAACAAGTCCCCCATCCTCAAAGCTGCCAATCGAAGTCCTTTTAAACGTTCATTGAAGCTGTTCAACCTCTCATCGGGGGGATGCAACGGTTGTGAGTTGGAGCTCGCCGAGCTTTTAAACGTCAAATATGACCTCCAGCGTTTTGGCATAGACTTCGTCTCCGTCCCGCTTCACGCTGACGGCCTTATTATAACGGGACCGCTGACACAGAACATGGCTGCTGCCGTTGAGGATACGTTAAGGGTCATTCAAGAACCAAGGGTTTTAATCCTCTGTGGCGCATGTGCCCTAAGCGGAGGGCTTTTTGCAAACTCACCTGTTATTGATCGCAGCGTGTTAAGAACGCTTAAATACGATCTCAACATAGCTGGCTGTCCACCTCATCCCCTTGCGGTGTTAAAAGGGATTTTAGGATTCCTGAGGATATGATACCAAGTTGCGTTTATACCAGTATTAGTATAGAAAGGGAGACCCTGTCTCCCCTCAGCCCCCTCTGCAAGGGGACCAGTCCCCTTGACCCCATTAAAGTTCAACTTTTTTGGATGCAACTTAGTATGAGAGATAAGAAAAAGGGGAACTATACTCCCCCTGCACTGGCGTTAGTATAGATACTTTTGTCACTTCATTAGTTTACATTTTATAAAACAGTTATGCTAAAATAAACTGCTATTAATAGCTTAACATAAAATCAAGAATGGAGGATTTAATGAAAAGGGTTTGGGGTTTGGTTGCAGCAATGTTTTTGACTGTGGTAGTGTTTAGTAATTTTGTACTTGCCGAGGGTGAAAAGGGCGGCGCTTCAGTAAAAGAGGGCAGCGTTGTCTACGTATGTGATTGTGGTAAAGACTGCCATTGTAAGGATGAGGTATCAACGCAGCCTGGTAAATGTTCATGCGGGCACGAGCGCGTACCTATGCACGTGTTAAAGATAGATGGCAATGAGACCGTTCTATGCACGTGTGGCAAGGACTGTCAATGTAAGTTAGACCCAAACGATCCGGCGAAGTGTACGTGTGGAAAACAGGTCAAGAAGGTAAGCCTAAAGGGGCTATATGTGTGTGCTTGTGGTCCAAGCTGCTCATGTAACACGGTATCGGATAAGCCAGGCAAATGTAAATGCGGCGCTGAATTAAGAAAGGTAGATTAGTACATCTTAACATAAGAAAGGGAGACATCTCTCCCCCCTTACCCCCCTTCGCTAGGTACTTGTCTAACTAGACCACCGTTAGTGTCAAGCGTGGGATGAGTAATATGTTGCTTGTACGCATATAAGGTGTAGATCTATCTTCTTTATTTTTCATGGTAATTATAATTTTATGCTTTCTGGATTCCCGCTTACGTAGGAATGACCGTACCTGGAAGACGGCAATTGCTGTCATTCCCGCGAAAGCGGGAATCCATAGTCTTGAAACCATAAAAAGAAGTTTACCATGCTTTTTTAAGAGGATACGTGTAGATGTATTAATCAGAAGCTGTTTTTTTATAGATTGTGAATTAGGAGTATAACGATGAGAGGACTTGCAAAAGGTAGAGACAGTGTAAAAATCAAGATTCTATTCTTGATAGTTACGGTTTTTTTAATAGCAGGGACACTTAGTCATGTCAGGGAATACTTCAATGCAAAAGAGCTAATATTAAGTGACAGCGCCGAGACGTTAGAGGCATTTCAAAATATATTTAAAAATGAGCTTGAGACGAAAACAAACGATATGTCGTTGGCGATGGAGCTTCTCCTACGAAACAAAGCAATAACGGAGGCCTTCGCACAGAGAAACCGGCAAGAGCTAACAAACCTGACGCTTGAGTTCTTTAAAGATAAGATGAAGACTAAATACGGTATTATTCAATTTCAATTTCACACACCTGTGGCAACTAGTTTTCTGCGCGTACATCAACCCTCAAAACATAGTGATGACCTATCGGCATTTCGTCACACCGTGGTCAATGTAAACACCCTGAAAAAACCGGTTATCGGACTAGAAGTAGGCAGGGGTGAGCTTGGCCTGCGTGTCGTCTACCCTGTAGTGGTAGATGGCAGCCATGTGGGTTCCGCTGAGTTTGGTGCCGACGTAGAACCTGTACTATCGATGGCTGCAAACACTACTGGTACCCAATACGCTGTAGGGATCTTCAGCGAGGTCTTTAAAGAGGCCAAACGCTTTGAAAACAAACCTGAAGATATAGTCAAGGATAACATTGTATTTTTTCAGTTTTTTGGCTCTGACGTCCAAAAGCTGCTCACTAAGATATCCCTTGGTAAGAAAAACGAGCTATATCGTAAAGACAACAATACATTTGCTGTTAACGCCTTTCCAATTAAAGATTACTCAGGCGCTGATATAGGCAAGATATTAGTATTAAAGGACATAACGACTTCCATCAAGAATATGGAAAAAAACCTTATTGGACAGGCCATTGGCATGCTTTTATCAGTAATTATCATAACAACAATTATCTACTTTATGATATTGTCACTTGTTGTGCGGCCGTTGGAGAATGCCGCAGACATTACCAACAGGCTTGCCGATGGGGATCTGTCCATAGACATTACCATAAAAGGTAAGGATGAGATAGGGATGTTTTTCTTATCGATGAAGAATATGGTAGAAAGGCTACGCTGCATGATCGAAAGCGTAAGGAGTGCATCAGAAAACGTGGCCTCTGCAAGTTATCAACAGACTGCCGCTTCAGAGCAGATGACATCAGGTATCGTGGAGCAGGCAAACAAGGCCTCTCAGATACTACATGCGGCCTCCGATATGGCACAGATCGCTACAAACGTAGCCCATAGCACAACAGATATAATGACGTCCGCCTCTGAGACGTTATCCATAGCCTCGGATGGCGAAGGTATTGTAAGCAGGACAAATCAGGAGGTTCAGGGTATAGAGGTCACTGTGGTGGAATCGTCTCAGGTTATGAAAAACCTCGGTGAACGTTCTAAACAGATAGGTGAGATTGTCGTGGTCATCAACGATATAGCAGAACAGACAAACCTGATTGCCTTAAATGCTGCTATAGAGGCAGCTCGTGCTGGCGAGCACGGCAGAGGCTTTGCCGTCGTTGCCGATGAGGTAAGAAAATTGGCTGAGAAAACAGGTAAAGCAACAACCGAGATAAACAAGATGATCGCAACCATGCAGACGGAGACGAATGCTGCCCTTTCATCAATGCAGGGGAGCCTCAACAAGGTTGAGACAGCAACCCAGTTTTCCACAAAGGCAGGTGAGGCGCTTCACACCATAGTACAGAGCATCCAGGAGCTACAGACAAAGATAGAAGAGATCAGCTCATCAACACAAAAGATGTCAACAACTGCCGAGGACATAGGCAAAGATATAGAGGTGGTGGCCCGCGTCTCAAATGAAACCAGCTCAAGTGCAAGTGAACTTTCTAACTCTGCACAGAACCTGGCAAGCCTCTCAGATGATCTAAAAGAGATTGTCAATCAATTTAGACTAAGCGGTAATAAATTCCCCGATGATAAGACCTATGTAACCAGTATGAAAGGTCAAAGGAAGTTACTTTAGTAGACCTGCCCACAAAGATGTATTGTGAAAACCGACCGTTAAAGGGTGCACAAATTTTTCAGATAGTTATGCAGGGTTACCCAAAAAAAATCGCTAAACACATCATTGACGTCGATTTCCAAACCCTCAATGACCTTGGACTTGACCACACCCTCACCTTCCGCTAAAGAAAACAGCTTGTATTTATCCCCCCTCAATGGTAAACACTTCAATGGTCTCAAGTTCAGGAAAGACTATCCAGTATTCAGGTACTTTATAGCGTTCGTATATTTCTTTCTTGGTAACAGTGCCTTTAGCAACTGACCCCTTGGACACTATTTCACACACCATGTCGGGTACGCCACGTATATAGTCCTGCATTATGGCCGAGTTCTCTTTCCTTATAAATAAAATATCATGAATCCCAGGAGGTTTTAGAAGATAACTTAAGAATGTCTCCCAATCAGGAAAGATTATGGTGATAATCAAGCTCCGCATGTGATCCCATAGGTTACGCTTACTCCCGAAATCTTTTCT
>PEAB01000049.1 GCA_002753395.1 Nitrospirae bacterium MYbinv3
AAAGAGAAAGTTGAGTATTTTTTGCGTTAATAAATACACAATAGACCTTTTGAAAGTAGTAAAGTAGATGTTTTTAAAGTTCTTCTATTTTCTTTTTGCAAGAGGCTCATAGGATTAATTAAAATCTTTTTCCTGTAAATCCTTTAATCCGTGTAATCCTAGTTCAGACAATCCCTACGTTTACTTAAATCTGACATTGTCAAATTAAGTTTGCCTTAATGTCGTAAAGATGTTAATATAAATTGCGCAAATGAAAATGGCAAAGGCTATAGCATTATATTCTGGCGGACTTGACAGCACGCTGGCAACCATTGTGATGTTAAGGCTTGGGGTAGAGGTAACCGCACTGCGTTTCCTTACACTTTTCGGCTGCGATATGGGTGAAAAGGTGGCTTATCTACACGACGATGTGCCTCATGCACAACAATTTGGCTTTAAGATTAAGTTTTGCCATTTAGGGCAGCCATTTATGGATCTCGTTAAGAATCCCAAGTTTGGGCACGGTAAGAACATGAATCCATGCGTTGACTGCCGCATCCTTATGCTCAAGGAGGCAAAGAGGCTTATGGAGCTTACGGGTGCAGACTTTCTCATCACCGGCGAGGTTATAGGACAACGCCCGATGAGTCAGCGGCGGGACAGCTTCCCAGTCATAGACAGACAGGCCGGAGTTGAGGGGTTAGTGTTGCGGCCATTGTGCGCAAGGCACCTTAATCCCACGCTTCCTGAAATCAACGGGCTAGTTGATAGACAAAAGCTCTACGACTTTAACGGCCGCAGCAGAAGGCCTCAGATGGCCCTTGCCCAGCGCTTTGGACTTGAGAACTATCAGGCGCCGGCTGGTGGATGCCTCCTTACCGATCCAATCTACTCCTATAGACTCAAGGAGCTTCTCGTCCATGACCCTGACCCTACTATGCGCGACATAAACGTGCTGCGAACAGGCAGGCACTTCAGGCTGTCCACGACCTGTAAGGCCATTGTGGGAAGAAACGAAGGCGATAATGATTTTATAGAGACTCAGGTAACAACGGAGGACATAACCATGCAGGTTGAAACCGGAGGAAGCCCGATAACCCTCTTGACGTCATCAACAGGCAACGTCGAGCAGGGCATGCTTCAAATGGCGGCAGCGCTGACCGCTCGTTACAGCGACAGTAAACGTCAAGAAGTGGTGGATGTCACCGTTTTTAGGGGCATTGACAGGCTTGTTGTAAAGATCCCTGTGCAGCCGGCCTCAGAGGAAACAATAAAGAGATTAAGAATAGAGGAACAAGGTGCCAAAGTCAGTCTTAAGCCTGTACGAGTTTAACCTCCAGATAAGAGACGTTATTGCTCAGACCTTCTCTGATTCATATTATATAACGGCTGAGATAGCATCGCACAATGTCGACGCCAAGGGGCACTGCTACTTAGAGCTTGTTGAAAAGGACGACGCAGCAATCAAGGCACAACTCAGGGCGGCCATATGGTCGTCTAAGTACAGGGTAATCGCCAGGGAGTTTCAGATCGTTACCGGCCGGGCACTGTCTAAAGGGTTAAAGATACTCATAGAGGCATCCCTAAGTTACCATGAAAGATATGGCCTAAGCCTGAATATATTAAAGATAGACCCTTCCTATACCCTTGGTGAGATGGTAAAAAACCGGCAAGAGATAATTGCCCGCCTGATGCGCGAAGGGCTTATCAACAGAAACAAAGACCTTATGATGCCGTTAGTCCCGCAGCGTATTGCTGTTATATCCTCGTTGAAGGCAGCCGGCTACGAGGACTTTACAAAGCATCTCAAGTCCAACTCTTTTGGATACGGTTTTTCTGTCAGACTATTTGCTGCCCTCATGCAGGGAGACGGTGCGGAGGCGTCAATCATCAAGGCGCTCCTTGCCTGTGAAAAGGCAAAGAGCAACATCGACGTTGTGGTCATCGTAAGAGGCGGAGGGGGGGCAGCCGAGCTTGACTGCTTTGACAGCTACCCCATAGGCAAGCAGATAGCATTGATGTCCATACCTGTCATATCTGGTATCGGGCATGAGCGGGACAGTTCGGTCGTAGACGTTGTTGCGCACATGGCAGTCAAGACTCCCACCGCTGCCGCTGCATTTTTAGTTGAGCGTGTAAGGGCCTTTGAAGAGAGGATCGAGTCACTGGCAAAGGCGCTCAAGACTGCCGCAGGCGCCATAATTATGAAAAATAAGTATGCGCTAAATAATTACGTAAGGGTGCTCTATAGTTCCCAGCGTTTAATCACAAAGCACAGGAGTGTTCTTGATTCTATGAAGGAGCGGCTCAGGCTCCTTTTGGCCAGAGACGTCAAGGATATCCAGAGTCGCAGAACTAACCTGTTTAACTACACCTCTACCCTCCTGTTTAATGCAAAGAGGTATATTGTACGACAGACTGAACGGCTTAAAGCCCTGACTGACAACATAAATCACCTCAATCCTGAAAACGTCTTAAAGCGTGGCTACAGTATAACCTATCTCAACAAAAGGGTTTTAAAGACAACGGATGAGGTTAAGATGGGCGATACGATAACCACACATTTGATGAGCGGCAAGGTTGAAAGTACTGTACGATTTAAGTCAAAAACAAGCACTGCTGAGGTAATAGATGAAAGAAGAAAAGACCTATTCTCAGGCCATTAAAGATATAGAAAAGATCATCTCCGAGATAGAGAAGGAGACCATAGACGTAGATGTCCTGACGGTACGCGTCAAGAGCGCCATTGAACTTATAAAGGGCTGCAAGTCTAGGCTGCGAAAGACAGAAGAGGAGTTAAACGGCGTACTAAAAGAGTTTGAGCAATCCACTGAAGAAGAAAACGCTGAGTCAAGGAACAACCAGGCCGGTGAACTACCCTTTTAGCTTTTTACAATTAGAAATAGAAGGGGAGGCTCTGCCTCCCCTCAGACCTAATGCTGTTGACTTAAGGTTGTGAAGATGAAAAAAGGGAGGGCTTTGCCCTCCCTTAGACCCTCCCACAAGGGAACTTGTTCCCTTGACCCTGTAAATGTCAGGCGTGGCTGCTTAAAATGTCGCCCATGTGCATACATGTTAATGCTTAAGTCAACAGCATTACCCCTCAGACCCCTCTGCAAGGGAACTTGTCCCCTTGACCCCATAAATATGCTTACTCCCTATGTTTTTATTATGCACCACCTATCGTCGCAAATGCTCTATACCACCTTGCCACATCGTACATAAAAGGAAAAATGATATGTTAATGCGTGTGTACGACACTTTGTATGCTGCCTTTGGAGCGCAGCACTGGTGGCCGGGGGACACCCCTTTTGAGATAGCCTTGGGGGCCATACTTACTCAGAACACCAATTGGGAAAATGTTCGAAGGGCCATCAACAACATTAAAGAGGCCGATTGCCTAAACGCGCACAAGATACATCATATGCAGCAGGTGGATCTTGCACAGCTTTTAAGACCCTCCGGTTATTTTAACGTAAAAAGCCGCAGGGTAAAGTCGTTTATAGAGTTTTTAATGAACAATTATGATGGCGATGTAGAAAACATGAAGGCGGTAGAGACACAACACTTGCGGAAACAACTCCTGGACTTAAATGGTATCGGACCAGAGACGGCCGACTCCATCTTGCTCTATGCCCTTGACAGACCCGTCTTTGTGATCGACACGTACACGAAGCGGGTGCTGTCGCGGCACAACATGCTGGACTTCAAATGTACTTACGACGAGTTCCAACGGTTGTTTTATGAAAACCTGCCCCACGATGTACATCTTTATAACGAATACCACGCCCTCCTGGTAAAAGTAGGTAAACTCTACTGCAAACCCAAACCCCTCTGCTATGGCAACAGCACCATAATAGAGTGTCCCCTATTGGAGATAGATGAGATAGAAAGGTTAGAAAAGCAGCATATTACTGCCATCTGGCCTGACTTGCCAGTTGTTGTCTCTTAACACAAATAACAATCCCTTGGTTGACGCCTTCACGCCATCCATTAACCAGACGTATAGATTGCCTGTTGATGTGTCTTTGATAAATATGTCGCTTTTGCCATCCCCATTGAAGTCTCCAATTGTCGTTACCTGCCAGTTTGAATCTGGTAACGTTGCCACAACACCGCCGCTTATCGAGCTTTTTATCAACAGGACGTGTAATACTCCGGTTGCTGGATTGTACAAGAGTATATCGCTGTAGCTATTGCTATCGAAGTCGCCGATACCTTTTATCTGCCAGTTCTTGTCTGGCAATGTGGCAGGTGCGCTACCTGAAATTACACTTGTGCCCTTGAGATGCCATATGTAGAGCATACCATTGGCTGTGTTTTGCCATAAAATGTCGCTGTTGCCATCACCGTTGAAGTCACCAACGCCCTTTATCTGCCAATTGAAATCGGTTATTGTGGCAGGCGAACCAACCGATGAGAGCGAGTAGTCGTTGATAAACCATATCGAAATCACGCCAGTTGTGTTGTTATACCATAGTATATCGCTTTTGCCATCGCCATCAAAATCTCCGATCCCCATTATCTTCCAGTTCGCGTTCAATAAGGTCGCAGGTGAGCCGCCCCACTTGATTGTTGAGCCATCCATCAGCCAGATGTAACACATGCCAGTGGCAGTGTTTTGCCACAGTATGTCAGCCTTGCCATCGCCGTTGAAATCCCCGCTACCAACGACACGCCAGCTTAAGTCGGATAGGGTTGCAGGAGAGTTGCCAGATACTATGCTCGTAGCATTGAGAAACCACAGGTAGGTCATGCCGGTTTTGGTGTTGTACCATAGGATGTCGCTTTTTTTATCGCCGTTGAAATCCGTTGCTGTTGTATGATTTGTTGGTCCTGAAGAGGATTGAAGCTCGTAAATTCCTAATCCCTTTTGACCTTTGCCGCTACCGTAGACTAACAAACGACCATCGGGTAATTGTAAGATATCGGCGTCGCCAAATTCTTCTATGCGCTGTCCACTGTCATTATAGAATTCAACCCATGAGACAGGCGCAAAGCTGTAGCCATCCTCAGATTTCATAATGACAAAGTTATCACCCAGAAACGTTGTATAAAGATATATTGTATTGTTGATAATGACAACGGTTGGGTCATGTCCCCTGTCAAGTATAGTTTTCTGATCAAGACTCCAGGTTAAACCATCCGTAGAGGTGGCGCCAAGTATGTCTGCCGGACCGTCCTTTCCTATAAAGTTAGCAGAGAAATACATCCTGTATTTTCCGTTACTTAGTTTACACGTACGCCCGTGTGCAGCCTGAGTCAGACCGGTGGATTGACCGATGTCAATGCGCACGCCTTCTTTAACAAAATTCAGGCCGTCTGTAGAAAACGCGCTCATCACACGGTAGATCGGTTGACTTCCCTGAGTAGTTGCACAGTTTGCATTGCCCTGATAATACATCCTGTAACCGTTTTCAACCTGTATAACCCAGGGATGCGATGCTATACAGTCCTTATCACCGCTTGCACCGTTTGACAGACGCAGGCCGCTTTCAGGTGTGAAGTTGATGCCATCCGTAGAAGCGGCAGACGCTATACCGCCAGAAGATGCCTGATTCCAGAAAATCCTGTACCCGCCTTCCTTAAGAGGCACGATGCTTGGTGCGAAGTTATCGGCAGCAGATATTTTGCTTGCTATCTCCACCCATTTTTGGACAGAAGTTACGTTTGGCAAAAAAGAACGTTCGCTGTTTACTATAAAAGACATCCCGCTACTGATTTGTCCAGAAACCACCTCATTTGAGGCCCTTACCCACCACTTTGCCGAACCATTAGACAAGGCTATATTTGGAGTGACTGCACATTTACCACTACCAGAGCTACAACCTGCGCTTGAGTCTGAATACCACAGGTTTATTATATTCCCCGACACGTCATCTACCAACAGTTGATACCACTTAGTTCCGCTTAATGCCTCCCATGTGTAAGTTGGTTTATTAGTTGACACAGTGCTGTTTGGCGATATTTGAACTACTGTCCCATCCATAGCGGCAACCCAGACATCACAGCAGAAAAAAACACTAAAGAAAAAGAACACACGTAGATATGTTTTATCTAAAAAACGCCTGCTTATCACACTAATACCTCCTTATTATCTTTATGTTTGTTCGTCGTGCTTATAATGAAGAGCTAAATTATTATAACAGAGATGAGTATATCTTTTGTAAAAGCTGACATTAACTTATGCCCCCACGGTTAATTTGTTCACCCCCCCCCTTCTAAATCTATAGATCATTGTGCTATAATTACATATGGTTCAAAAGGCTAAGAATTCGAGGGCGCTTCAGATAAACCTTGCCGATTACAGGGTAGATGTTACAATTGATCCTAAGTACCAGCCTATTCAGTGGGTGATGTCCAAGTACCACGGCCTCCAAGATGGGATCACCACGTACCTGAAAGAGCTGTGCCACCCGTATAAGAACCGCCAGTTCATCATCAAAGAGACCTGGACGTACTGTCTGGCTTATTTCTACGATATGACCGTCCATCCAGAGGGGGACAAGGCCGCTCTTTTATATATGGACATTATTATGGATGTAATGCAAGGTACAAGAAACAACCAAATTAGATTAGATGCCTACAGCCTCTTTTACCTCTTTACGCAGAAACTTATAAGAGATACCGGTAAGGAGCTATCAAGGTTTTTAAGTGTTATAAACCACGGCTTTATACAGTTGGATTATTTCTCAGACGAGCTGTTTACTATCGTTGCAAAGAGCTACTATCAGATAAATAAACTAGCGAGGCACTTTTACGAAACAGTGCCAGAAAATGCTGATTATCAGGAACTTAACTCGTTATTGATACACTTTTTTAGGCATACTTACGACTACTGGCTTATTGAGAAAGAACCAAAGGATTGGCTGACTAAGGAAGTGGGACAGGATTTGACACATGAGATCAGCGAGATGCTTGAGCCAATATCGTTGAACAGATTTAAGACCTATGAAGACAGACTTAACGAAATTATATCAAGGAAAGACGTTAATCCTAGAAATACCCTTAAAGAGTTAATCGAACTGCCTGGCTTTGGAAACATAGTCAGTGTGTTTAACGATATCCCGCAGAAGATTTCCCGCACAGGGCTTGAGGAGAAACTCAGATACAACTACGAGATCCTATTCTTGTTTCACATTATGAACACCCCAGGTCTCTCAACCATCCACGAGGACGCACTCAGAGAGATAAACCGCATAATAAAGCTGATGATAAATCAGCAGGACTTTGAACAAAACAAAGAGCTTATGCAAAGGACCTTTGCGATCCTAAGTGGCAGCGTGCAGCAGTACCCAAGCACCGTACTAAGATGCGTTTTAAACATGGGCAAGGGCGTGTATGAAGGCAACGACGGGGACCTGATAAACTTCTTTAACTACTCCGTTGATCCGCTTGGTTTTCAGTCGCCGGACTTCATGGGTATCAATAACGACTGGCAGATCCAAAGCAACTCCGCCCATATGGAAAACATACGCACGTGGATGGAACTTATCAGGCTGAATCCAAAATGGTCAAAAAAACTCCTCTCATCTTTGATAATACACCTGTCGTTGTGCGGGGTACTCATCAAGGATACAGACCTGTTCCCGCGCGACATAACGGGCTTCCTAAACTCCGATATAAAGCTGGTCTATAACCTTGTAAAGCAGCTCATGCGTCTTTTTCCCGCTTACTTTAACGAACTTGGGGCAGAAGGACAGCTCAGAGACATCTCCACTCGCATGGATGAGTCATGGAAGCGAGCCGATGCGCTGATCCATTTTCTGAGAAAGCAGAGCCACGTGGAAAGCTCAAACAAGATAACATCCCTTGCCGAGGCTACCCTCGAATTCTGGAGAACGCGTGATAAAGAGATCCTTAAGCCCTATCTGCCGCCAGATATCTACAATCAAGTTGAAACAACAGGCCAATTTATAGACGGCCTTCACGTCGCCCTTCAACACATCTTCAAGACCAAGGGACTGACCAATGCCTCAGACTTGCTAAAACTTGATGAGGACTACTTTGGAGAGGTACTAAAGGAATTAGGCGATAACTACGGCGCTGACATAGAAAAGGTCGCATTAACCATCTCTTTTTACAGACTCCTGCATCAGAAATACAGCACGAGCTTCCACGAGATAGAGAGTTATATAAGTCAGATCCATTCAAACGTCTTCCCTGACTCTCATCGACTACTCAAGACTCTATCAGAAGAGAATAAGGTCAACAGACTCTCAGCCGTATTAGAATATCTCGTTGAATTAAAGAACCTGATAATCTCAGACCAGACCTATGAGATCAGAGAGGATATATACAGAAAGCGTCACATATCTACTGAGATACCCTCAATGTATGGCAGCTACCACGAGACAAAGTTTGATGCCCTGGGACTGACTTTCCGCTTGGAGGCCCTGGCAAACACACTCTTTGAGGAACTGCTTGAGGACTTCAACTTCAACTTCATAACCCGAACCGTGCTCCACAAGATATACGAGTATCTTAAACTATATAAGAAGGCATTGGTCGTTGACGCCATACCGCTAAGGGAGTTTGACAGGCAGCTATATTTATTGGAGAGCGCACTTAAGATTAGAGGATTTACCTTTACCCAATTTCTCGATATCTTCAAGGGATTTTCTCAGGTGGTACGAAACATAGTAAACGATAATTTTACCAACATCCACAAGGAAAACCTAAAGGTCATCTTAACGTACATGCCGGAGGAAAAGCTCCTGGCCAAGTACCTTTACTCGCCTGTGAATAAGCAAGAGTTGTTTCACAAGGTCTCGGAGATATTCTTACGAGACACAATTGCAACCTCACTTGGCCTTCAGAGCCTAGACCTTTTTATTACGAAGATCTTAAACACCCTCCATAAGGAGGCAGAGAACATACCTGAGAACAAACACCACCTCCTCGTCAACTATAACCCTGTAAACGCCGTATGTTCAATCACTAACCCTATGGGTCATATAGCTGACATAATCCACCTAGGTAACAAGGGGTTTAACTTAGTGAGGATGAGTACATTGGGGCTTCCAATACCACCTGGTTTTATAATCACCACCGATGTATTCAGGACGAGAGAACTCTTCGATATCTATAAACCTGCGGATGAACAATTCAGGGAGAGGGTAGAGGGCGAAGTTGCTAACCTAGAGCGCCTTACGGGTAGGACATTTGGTGACCCAAACAACCCGCTTCTGGTATCGGTGAGAAGCGGATCCGCCATATCACAGCCTGGAATGCTCGACTCCTATCTAAACGTAGGTATGAACGAGGCCATCGTCCAGGGTTTGATAGATAGGCTATCAACGCGGTCTCGTCTGACGCACAACGAAAACGAGTGGTTTGCATGGGATAGTTACAGGAGATTTCTACAACACTACGGCATGTCTTTTGGGATAGAAAGGCACTGCTTTGACGTAATAATAAATGATTATAAGAACAAGTGTGGGGTCGCCCTTAAAAAGGACCTTACGGGACAACAGATGAGAGAGGTTGCCTTGTCGTATAAGGAGCAGATACTAGCAAGGGGTGTTACCATTGAAGAGTCTCCCAAGGAGCAGCTCTACGTGGCCATACGCAAGGTGCTTGATTCGTGGGTTACTGAAAAGGCAGTTGTATACCGGCGAATAATTGGGATATCAGATGACTGGGGTACTTCTGTAACCGTACAGGCGATGATCTTCGGAAATATAAGTCCTGACTCCGGCACAGGGGTGTTTTTTACCCATAACCCAAAGGTCTCCGAGTTTATCCTCAGACCCTGGGGAGATTATGCCCTTTTCGTCCAGGGTGATGATGTGGTTGCTGGTCTGGTACAGACCTATCCAATCTCTGCCCATCAGGCATATACAGAAAGCCGCTCGATTGAGATGTCGCTTGAGAAACGTTACCCTGTGGTATATCAAAGCCTTGTGGACATAGCCCATACACTCATTGACGAGAGACAGTGGAACCCTCAAGATATAGAGTTTACCTTTGAAAGTCCTCAAAAGGACGATATCTACATATTGCAGTCCAGGGATATGGAGATCAGGGAAAAACAGGCATTTAGGACCTTTGCGCTAACCTCTGAGAGTTCAAGACAGTTGCTTGGGCACGGTATAGGTGTTAGCGGTGGGGCCATGTCAGGGCGAGCCGTGTTTTCAATGCGAGATATCAAGCATTTTCGCAAGGCAGAGCCACAGACCAACCTGATCTTAATCAGGAGAGACACCGTGCCCGACGATATAAGAGAGGTCTCGGCAACGGATGGTCTTCTTACTGCAAGGGGTGGAGCCACCAGCCATGCCTCCATTGTGGCTGGCAGGCTAGGTAAGACCTGTGTTGTGGGCTGTGCCGACATGGTTTGTATAGAAAAGGAAGGCAGATTTTTATTAAATGACAGGCCTGTAGTTGCAGGCGACTATATAAGCATAGAAGGTTCAAGCGGCGCTGTGTATGAAGGGATAATTAAGATAAGAGAGACAGAGATGTAGGGATATAATGATGGAGGGTATATAATATAATGGGCGCAAGGATAGGTATAAATGGTTTGGGGAGGATAGGCAAACTTGCCCTGTGGAACCACGTTGCAAGCAATGATTTTAGCGAAATAGTTGTAAACGTGGGGAGGGCTGTTGGCACTTCCATCAAAGACATAGCCTACTATATAGAGAGGGACTCTACATACGGTTCGTTAAAGAGGTATCTCTATGGTTTTAACGATAAACAGGTTATAACCGACATCAACGACCAGGCAGGGACGATGTTGGTGGACGGTGTAAAGATAATCATCCTGAGAAAAGCGAGAAACCCGAAGGACATCGCCTGGGCTGACAACGGCGTAGACCTCGTCGTTGATGCCTCCGGTGCGTTTGTTGATCCAACAAAACCTGCTGATGACCCAAAAGGCGCCCTAAGGGGGCACTTAGAAGCAGGCGCCAAGAAGGTGATAGTCTCTGCCCCATTTAAGATCAAGGACAAGGTAAAACCCATGCCGCAGGATGCCGTTACAGTGGTAATGGGGATAAACGAGCACGATTATGATAGCTCACGACACAGGTTAATCTCTGGGGCATCATGTACTACCACGTGTCTTGCCCACATGTTTAAGCCTCTTATTAACGCAATCGGCCCTAAGAAGATCCTTACGGCCTCGATGGCAACTGTACATGCGGCAACGGGTTCTCAGGAGGTCTTGGACAGGCTTGCCAAGTCGGGCGATAAGGATCTCAGGAAGAATCGCAGCATATTTAATAACATCATACTGACTACCACAGGGGCTGCCGATACGCTTGCCCTGGTTATCCCTGAACTCAGTCAGATTGGCTTTATAGCCGAGTCTGTGCGTATCCCAACTACGACAGGTTCGCTTGTCATCCTGGTCGTAAATATCCAGGAAGAAGGCTCAAGGATCACTATAAGCAGGGAGTACATCAACGGCATATACAAGGAGGCAGCAAGTATGCCCCACGGCTACGTCGTCTACTCTGAGGAGCAGAATGTATCCTGCGATATAATATCCACACCGCGGGCAGCCGTTGTGATCGAAGGGCACGAGACCCACACGCGCACCGCCGAGGTGACAATCGATGTTAATAAATTAATAGGCATAGAGAGAGAGGTCATTGAGGGTCTAAAAAACACCGTCATTGGAATCCCCCTGACGCAGACAGTCATCTACGGCTGGTACGACAACGAGATGGGCAGCTACGTCAACATGCTCGGAAGACTCACGAAAATAGTCGCCGAGGGATAGAAAAGGAAGCATTAAACTTGGCCATCCTAATCCGTTCTTACTTAATTAGAACTAGGGTCTTAGCAATTATATCAAGTGCTCTTGGATTGGTTATTATCAAAAAGAATATGATGAACAGAAACATTATCTTAAGTTCTAGCCGCGAGACTTTGAATTCCCCGTCAATTCTTTTAAATTCGCTTAGTATCTTACCGCTTTCTTCCGTTATGCGTTCGTTTACTTTACCAATCTCCAACATCATGTGCTCGTTGATCTTGCTGCTTTCCGATGTAATGCGTTCGTTGACCTTACCGATAGCAATTTTAACCTCGGTTTCAAACATGACCTGATCCGACTTCGTGGCAAACTTCTTTTCCATCTCCGACAAGATCTCATCTTTGCTCGTCTTCCACTTGTAATCAATTAGGTCTGAAACATATGTATCAAGAGACTTAATCACATCCATGGAGACATCTTGACCAAACATATTTTCTAATGTCTCAGATACCCTTGTTGGCAACGTTTCAATCATACCATAATTGTATACCTCAAACATAAAAAACTCAACCACGGGGCAATCATGGGTGCATAAGAAAAACATGGAGAGTAAGAATATTTACGGGGTCAAGGGGACGAGTTCCCTTGTGGGTGGGTCTGAGGGAGGGCAAAGCCCTCACTTCTATTTTCTATAAATTTATATGAAAGTCTAAAAATATCCTACATAATCAAGGATTTTCATTGCTTGTTGTGTCCGTAAGGTCATGGTGGTTCTTATGCACCCCCTCCGCTCCTTAAAGTTGACATTGATTGAATCTATCTGTTACCATCTTTAAAGACAGGATATGGAAATGCACAAGACAGATGATGCGGTTGATTCGCATACGATAGAGATTTTTGCTTCTGAAGACAGCCGTTACCCGATTGAGGACAAGGTTGAAATACCACAACGATATGATATCAATGAGTTGGTCATACTTCCTGTCAATAAAAACACCCTCTTCGTGTATTGGGAGATTACAGATGACTTCTTTCAAAACTGGCAGAGACAGAAAGGGTTATCTAGTGCTGTCCTCGTGTTAAGTGTCTTTGAGCTGTCTCCTGAGAAGGCAACTCACATTGCTGCTTTTAGCGTTTCAGAGCTATCAGGTAGGAGGTACATAACCTATCAGACCAATTTTAAACCCACTTTTGCAGCAATAGGCGTCTTCAAAGATAAGGTATATTACAACATGTTGTTGTCAAGGACTATTTACTACCCGTCATACAGACTTGAAGCCATATCTACTAAGCTTATAAGTGAGTTCTGGTTAAATCAGACTGAGGAGCAGCTGCGATTAATACAGGTGTCAACCGGACAGATGTTGAACCAGAAGTCAGAGGACTGTATTGTTCAGGAAAGGTTGGAGATTGAGGCGCCTCGAAACGTTGTACAAGCGGCTGAGTCTTGGGAGTATACGTATAGTCAATCAAACCTTGAAAGAAAACCCCTGCATGACTAAGGGTTACTGGTTACCTGTACTACACAGTCATCTGCCGTTTGTAAAGCATCCTGAATATGACTACTTCTTGGAGGAACACTGGCTATTTGAGGCCATAACCGAGACCTATATTCCCCTGCTAATGATTATGGAGAGGATGGTTCAGGAAGGGGTTAATTTCAGATTGACCACATCCATTACCCCTACGCTGGCAGAGATGCTGGCTGATACGTACCTCAAGGAGCAGTACCTAAAACACTTAGACACACTTATTGAACTATCGGAAAAGGAGATCAGACGGTTAAGTAACGACAAGGACTTTCTACCCGTAGCGCTATTTTATAACCGGAGGTTTCAGGAGATTAAATCGTTTTATATGAACGACTTAGACTGCAACCTCCTAAACGGCTACAGGCGTTTCATGCAGTTGGGCAAACTCGATATAATAACCTGTGGGGCGACGCACGGATTTTTACCGTTGTTGAGCGTAAACCCTCAGGCCGTTGAAGTGCAGATAGGTGTAGCGGTAGAGACCTATAAAAAGCACTTTGGCGAGGCGCCTAGCGGCATATGGCTTCCCGAGTGTGCCTACTACGATGGTCTGGATGAAGTGCTCAAGAGACACTCAATACGCTATTTTTTCCTTGACACCCACGGATTGACCGATGGCAGCCCCAGTCCAAGGTACACGGTATATGCCCCTGTATATACACCACACGGTGTTGCGGCCTTTGCCCGCGACCCGCTTACCTCAAGACAGGTGTGGAGCTCCAAGTCAGGCTACCCAGGGGACTTTGAGTACCGCGATTTTTATAAGGATATCGGTTACGACCTTGATTTCGATTATATAAAACCATACATAAGCCCAGATGGCATAAGGGTATTTACGGGGGTTAAATACTACAGGATAACAGGTCTTACCGACGAGAAAACACCATACAGACCAGAATTTGCGCTTCTTAAGGCAATGGGGCATGCCAGGCACTTTGTCTCTGAAAGGTTCAGCCAGGTTAAGCCGCTATCCAGTGATATGGACAGACCTCCGGTAATGGTATCCTGTTATGACGCCGAGCTGTTTGGTCATTGGTGGTTTGAGGGTCCTGAGTTTTTGTACCACGTCTTCTGTGAAATAGATAAGGATAAAACCGTACAGGCCATCACCCCCAAGGAGTATCTAATGAGACACCCACAAAATCAGATGGTAAATCCAAGTCCATCTACCTGGGGAGACAGGGGATACTATGACGTGTGGCTTAACGACAAAAACGACTGGCTGTATAAACATCTGTACTATATGGCCACAACCATAGAGGATATGGCCAATAAGCACTTCAATGAAACTCAACCTGTTACCATCAGGGTCTTAGACCAGTTGCTTAGGGAACTGCTACTAGCGCAAAGCAGCGATTGGGCGTTTCTTATAACCATGGGTACAGCCACCCACTATGCAGAGAAAAGAACGAAGGAACACGTGTCAAACTTCAACCGTCTGCTGGATAGTTTTAGAGCCAAACGTTTGGATATTACCTTTCTAGAATGGCTAGAGTACAAGAACTCTATATTCGACAACATTGACTTCAGGGTCTTTGCCAGCAGGTGTTCTTAAGATAGTAGATACGGGTACTTACTTTGCTTAAAGAGCTAACAACTAAATGTATCCTCTTAAAAAAGCATGGTAAATTTCTTTTTGTGGTTTCCAGACTTTGGATTCCCGCTTTCACGGGAATGACAGCAATCACCGTTTTCCAAGTATGTCATTCCTGCGTAAGCAGGAATCCAGAATCATAAAAGTATAACTACCATGAAATATAAAGAAGATACAAATAAATCCAAGCCTGATAAAAATGAGAATGCCGTTTTTTATAATAATCCAACGCTTCATTTATTCATAATAATGCTCGTTGGTCTTCTAGTGTATTCCAATACGTTCAAGGTGCCTTTTGTGCTGGATGACGAGTCGAATATTGTTGATAACCCTCTCATTACAGATTTCAGATACTTTACAGACAAGTCCATGTTTGATACTGCTGAGGCCGTTGAAGGTGTCAAAAATCTCTTCAACACACGGATTATAGGTTTTATATCGTTTGCCATAAATTATAAACTAAATGGTTTAGATGTTACTGGATACCATATTTTTAATCTTTTGGTCCACATTGTCAACGCTATGCTCGTCTACTGGCTTATTATTCTTACATTTGCTGCTCCATTTTTTTCAAACGACTCTGACCTTGATGTATATAGCGTCACACGCACACCTAATTCATGTGCCTTATTGGGCGCCTTATTGTTTGTAGTTCATCCTATTCAAACACAAGCGGTGACCTACATCGTCCAGAGATTTGCATCTCTTGCCACGCTGTTTTATCTATTATCTGTATCAATGTACGTCAGAGCGAGGCTCGCTGAATCTTTTCGCACAAGGAGTACACTTTATGCGATATCCTTTGTCTCTACGATTTGCGCAATGACTACTAAGGAGATCTCCTTCACCATACCTCTGACGATAGTGCTATATGAGTTTATGTTTTTTAAGGGAAGCGTCAAAAAAAGAATTACCTATGTAATCCCTCTTTTACTGACAATGCCTGTAATCCCTCTTACAATGTTGTGGAGCAAGGGTGCAATATCAAACATTGAAGGCATTAGTAAGACTATAAGTGGCGTAAGCTCACAAAACATAACAAGGTGGGATTACCTTATCACGCAATTCAGGGTGATCGTTACTTATATAAGGCTTTTATTCCTTCCAGTAAACCAAAACCTTGACTATGACTACACTATATACAGAACGCCTTTTAGTATCGAGATCCTTGGCTCCCTGCTTATCATCATTTCAATCCTGGGTATGGCTGTCTATATGTTTACCATATCAGACAGGTCAGGTGACAGACGTTTTTTCAGGTTAATCTCCTTTGGGATATTGTGGTTCTTTATTACCTTGTCAGTTGAATCCAGCATAATACCCATAGCAGACGTCATATTTGAACATAGACTGTATCTACCTCTCGTTGGTTTTTGTCTTGTGTTTATGTCTACATATATACTTATTAAGGGTCGCATAAGAAAATCATGGGAACAAAAGGTATATCATGGGGTCAAGGGGACTGAAATTACGGTATTGATTGCAATCTTAATAGCCTTAGCGATAATGGCATATATGAGAAACGAGGTCTGGCGCGATAAGATGAGTCTGTGGGCAGACGTTATAAAGAAAAGCCCTAAGAAGGCCAGGCCTCATTATAACCTTGGGGTTGTGTACGGTGAAGCTGGATATGTTGAAGACGCCCTCAAACAGTATCAGACTGCAATCAATCTCAATCCAAATAATGTAGAATCACATAACAACCTGGGACTCATCTACGCAAGCAGAGACAACTTAAACGAGGCTCTAAAGGAATATCAGATCTCCATTAAACTCAACCCCAATTATGCGGTTGCCCACAACAATATAGGCATAGTTTACTTCAAACTACGACAATTTAATGAAGCATCCATAGAATTTCAACAGGCTATTAAACTCAAACCTCGCTATGCTGATGCGCATAGTAATCTTGGCGGCGTCTACGTTATGTTTGGCCGCTACGAAGAGGCCATAAAGGAGTTCCAAACAGCCTTGACACTTGACCCTAATTCTATAGCGGCTAAGGCTAACCTTGATAGCTTAAAAAAGAAAATGACGGGACATTGAGATTCATGGTAATAGTTCAGTATCCGATTGAAACATTGTGTATAAACGTGCGATATCATGGGGTCAAGAGGACTGGTTCCCTTGTGGGTGGGTCTGAGGGAGGGCAAAGCCCTAACTCTTATATCTCTACATCAAAAACCCATGAAAAATTTATGCACAATAGAGATAGGTTGAGATGAAAACAAAAGGGCTTTTTCTCGTAATCATCCTGTTTGTCCTGCGCCTTGTCATCGTACCAGCGCATCAAACCATTGAAAAGAAAAAGGGTCTGCTGTCAGAACTGCAAAGCGCCTATGTTACGAAACAACAACTTATGCAGCGATACCTGACGTTAGATATGAAAGAAGACCCTGCCCTCGAAAAGGAACTGACAACCACCCTGTACCCTAAAGACAGTAATAAAACTGCAATACAGACAGAACTGATCCAGTTTATAACTATGTTATCTGAAAAAAGGGCGCTGAATGTGTTAAACTTTCAGATGCTTGACAGCATAGAGGATCCAGTGTTTTCGGAGGCCGCTGTCTTAGTCAGGGTCTCAGGGCAGATCAAGACAGTCATTGAGCTTTTAAAGGAGTTATTAAACACAAGACCGTTGCTTATGGTTAAGGACATAGAGATCAACGGTAGCGGCAGCGCCTATACAGTTAAGCTCATAGTAGCAGGTTACATAAGAAAGATTTAAAAAGGTGATAAAGAAATCTCTTGCCGTTTTTTTGACATACGTTCTTTCTGGTTTTAGGAGGTATAAGTTCGACATCTTAATCGTGACCCTGATAGCAATTTTTTTACCCGCTGTAGTGACACGTTATAACAAGACTTATCACAAGCCGCTATTAGACGATAAAGGAGTCGCTATCACTACAAAACAAGCTGAGGATAAGGATTCACTGATGGGGTTATTTGAGCATAAAGAGGTGGAATACAAAAATCTCTCAGAGCGCAACATATTTTCACCTGATGGTAAGTACGCTCCCGATGCCGCGGTCGCAGCAAAGGTAGTAAAAAGTTACCGTCTCGTCGGGGTATTAAATGCCAGGCAGCGACTGGCCATACTAAAGGATAATAATGACGCTATTTATATCGTAAAGGAATCAGATAGACTTGACAACGGCAGCGTGTTGTCAGTAATCAAAGACCTCTCAATAGTTTTAAAAGACGACACTGGTGAACAGGAATTGAAGATCTTTGACATAAAGAGGTAGAGACTATGCTGCATTTTTGTATCCTCTTAAAAAACATGGTAAAATTCCTTTTAAAATTTAAAGACATGGATTCTAGCTTTTGCGGTAATGACAGTAATAGCCGTTTTGCCAAGTATGTCATTCCTGCGTAGGCAGGAATCCAGAAAGTGTAAAAGCATAGCTACCATGAAATATAAAGAAGATACGCATTTTATATCCCATAAAGGAAGAATAATGAAGAAGAACAAGTATTTTTTATTGAGCGTAATGCTGATATTGACGTGCTCCTGTGCAACTACAGACAGGGCTAAGGATCTGGAGACTTTTTGGTTGGGAGGGAGTGACAACACTACCTCCAGGATAATCTCTGGCAATCGTTTTAAGGAGCTTGAGGAGCCTGTGGCTAGAAAGGTGTCTGTGGATGGGGTAGAGTCGATTAAAATGCCATCTTACGAAATGGCGGCAAAGGATAGGCTTGCCCTTGAGCTGGAGACCGTTGACCCCAAGAGATTGGCCTTGGAGAGTAAACCCGTTATGATAAACGTCGACGGGATGCCCCTGTCGGATTTCATAATCTACGCCGTTGGCGACGCCTTAAAGGTAACGTTCTTTATAGACGAGGCGGTTAAGGGGATGAAGACGCCGGTGACGCTTCGAATGACGAAAGAGATGTCCGCTGCCAGCGTCCTGGATATCGTCGTAGAGCTTCTGCGTCAGAAGGGGCTGTTAGTAGGTGAAAAGGCCGGCAGCCTTTATATCCTTAAGTCAGCAAGCTCCGGTGAGCCGGTTGACGTCAGGGTAGGCAGAGGACAAGCAGTCAGTTCAATGCCTGTTGTTCAGATAATCAACCTGAAATACGTAGCGGCTGCTGACCTTGCTCCACTAATAGGGGAGCTGTATAAAGGTGGCTTAACCATAAAGACCTACCCCAAGGACAATGCAATTATTTTAGTGGGACCGGCATCAGCTATGAAGGAAGTCATTAACTTTATAGATATCATGGACGCCCCATACCTTCAACACAAAAAACTCTCACTCATGCGGCTGGTCTATTGGAGACCAGAGGAGTTTGTCGCTCAGTTGACATCTATATTAAAAGGGCTTGGTTTTCATGTGGCATCAGAGCACAGGGACCCTGGTGTGATGCTCATCCAGATCAAGTTCTTAAACAGCGTATTAGTATCAGCGCCTGATGAACAGACCACGAGTTTTGTGCTTCAGTGGAAAGACAGACTGGATACGGCAGAGTCAGCCGGCACTGAGGAAAAGATATTCTCCTACGTACCTCGATACTCAAAGGCATCCGAGCTTGTCGAGTCTATACAGAAACTCTACGGTACAGTCATGCACAAGACAGACGCCCTGACGAGTAAGACAAAGATTGAAAACAGACCGTCAACCACTGGAGCTGTGTCAACTGCTACAACGTTAGCCCCAGCCTCAACCCCAACAGTGACAGAATTGACCACGCAAGGCCTAAAGATAGCGGCTGATGACAGGAGAAACATCATAATGTTTATGACAACACCCTCAACGTACAGAAATATACTAGGGTTGTTAAGAGAGATAGATACACCGCCAAGACAGGTACTCATCGAGGCTACCATCGCCGAGATGGATATTGACGACCAGACGAATATGGGCTTTGAGTGGTACCTATCTGGTCGAATGCTTGATAGCAAGTTCTCACTCACTACGTTAGGGCAGCTTGGCTTAGACAAGAGTGCAGGGCTTTTGTACCACCTCACCGCTGACAACACAAAAGTAGAGGCGCTGATCAATATGCTGGCTACCGATAAAAAGATTGAGATCCTCTCCAAGCCGCATTTAATGGTGATGGACAACACTGAGGCAACCATACAGATTGGCAATGACGTACCAATAATATCGAGTGAGGTCTCCTCTACAGACGTCACTACGTCGGCAACAAACCCAAGCGTCCTGAGAAACGTTCAGTATAAGAGCACAGGCGTTATGATGAAACTTAAGCCCACGATCAACGCTGAGGGTCTTGTTACTTTAGAGATATCACAGGAGGTAAGTGAGGCTCAAACCAATCAGACGTCTAAAATAGACTCCCCCCTCATACTTAAGAGACGAATCAATACAACCGTTATTGCCTCAAACGGGCAGACTGTTGTAATAGGCGGTATAAGGTCCAAGAACGTTGATACCACAGAGACTAAAGTGCCGTTTCTTGGCGATATCCCTATCCTGGGGAATATCTTTAAAAACAGCTCTGACAGGGTTAGAAGGACAGAGCTTATAGTGCTCATCACACCTAAGATACTGTCAAATGCCGATGATGCCTCCAACGTCACAAAGGACATAAAGGATAGTTTTCTTAGGTTCAGGTAGAAGCTATAAAGTTTTTAGCATTTACCCATTAAAGTTTTTAGCAATACACTCCGATAAGACAGCTAAGATATAGTAATGGCGAAGGGCCAGAAAGGAGGTGGGTTCAGAAAGTCGGACCCGAGTCAAAACGCAGGATGCTTAACGGGTGTGTGCAGGATGTGTTAGTGTATTCAGGTGTTGAGGATGATTACTATAGAGTATCCTCAAGTTCGAGATAGGGGGTAGCTGTACGGGTTATTGACAGATTGGAGGACATTAGCTTATAATACCTAACATAAGCTGTTGCCAAAATGATGCGAAAGTTGATGTAGCGTGTACAGTTAAAAAGAGAAGAAAGGAGGTGCAGTTAGTACTAAGGGAGTAAATAATACCTGCTTAGCAGGGAGAGTAATTACATGTTAGGGAAATGTAAAGAAAAAATTTTGGAGGAACATTATGAAGAGAAGTTTAGTGTACTTAATGCTGCTTGCAGTAGCTTTATTTGGAGTTTCAATGGTGGGAGTAGGAACTTCTACTGTTTCTGGAGCTGATACGGTGACCTATACGATGCCATATCTGCATACCGCCGCTGCTAACGTGGTCTATTGTGTTATTTCGAATAATACCTCAGATAATGCAACTGTAGCTGTTTACCTCACAGCAACTGCTGCTGCCACACTTACGACAACATCTGGTGACAAGATTACAACATCCACTACCGCTAACAAGACTGTACAGGCATTCCAAACGAGTATGTTGACTTTCGATCAGACTAACATCTTGCTTACAATATCCGATGGTACAAACACCTCAAACAACACTATTGGTGGCGTAAGTGGAGTATCTGGAAACTATGGCGCATACATAGTTCTCACAAGCACAAACACAAACGTAACAGCTAATAGCGCTGCAAGTTTAAGCTGTGAGAGAGCTCCGATGGCCTGTTTCCAAGGAACAACATCACCAAAACGTAACTTGGTAGGTTATCAGTGCAAGCATTCTAACACTACGGCAGGTTTTGCGGCTACACCAGCTAATTCAGTATACACTTACTAGAATAGTATTAAGACACTTTTAAAGAGTAAAAGGGAAGAGAAGCTCTGTGCTTCTCTTCCCCTTTTTTTTTATTCCTCATGCGATGTTCTTACTCCTTCTCCTTCTCCTTTTTTCCTATTTTAGATTATAATTAAATATGAAGACGTTACTACACATATGTTGTGCCAATTGTGCCGTCTACCCGATAACAATCATGAAAGGGCGTGGCATTGATGTACACGGTTTTTGGTTTAATCCAAATATACATCCCTTGACAGAGTACTCTGCAAGGCTAAATGCACTTAAAACCCTTCAGTTTGCCTGGGACCTGAATATCCATTATAATAATTGCTACGGTCTGGTTAGTTTTATAAGAAACGTTGTAAATAAAGAAAACGATAGATGTCTTTACTGCTATACTGTCCGGCTGCAAGAGACCGCTAAACAGGCAAGGCAAGGTGGGTACGATGCTTTCTCGACGACTTTACTTTACAGTATCTACCAGAAATATGATACAATAATAGAGATAGCAATGTTGATGCAACAAGACTATGACATCGAATTCTATGTAGAGGACTTTCGTAAGGGTTGGAAGGAGGGTATAAACATATCTAAACATCTATCACTGTACAGACAGAAATACTGCGGATGTATATATTCTGAGATGCAACGATATACCCAAAAAGACCCTGCCGTCATCGTTCCAGAGTTATAGGAGGAGGAATCAATGGAGCAGATAGGCAAGACTCTTCTGGTATTGGGCGTCATAATCGCAGTTGTAGGGGGATTGATACTCATAGCAGGCAAGATTCCCTACGTTGGGAGGTTGCCGTGGGATATAATAATCCAACGGAGGAATTTTACATTCTTCTTTCCACTAACAACAAGTATTATAATAAGCGTGTTACTGAGTGTCTTTTTTATGCTGATAGGTAGAAAATGAATTACATGAAAACAGTTGATTATACGTATGATCTTCCAACAGAATTGATTGCACAACAACCCAGTCAACAGAGGGAGGACTCGCGTCTAATGGTGCTTTCTAAAGATGGCGGGTTTAAACATCAACGCTTTGTAAACGTCGTTGACTACATCCACCCAGGCGATCTATTAATATTAAACGACTCAAAGGTATTGCCAGTGAAGCTCACAGGTACGGAGGGCGCCGGTAAGGTACGCGACATACTTATTGTGAGACAACTCGATGACCGTTCGTACCAGATACTAACAAAGGGCAGATACACTGGCAGGATACTAATCTCTGATGACTTCTATGTCGAGGTCTCGTCCGGTTCAAAGGGGGTGTTTTATAGTAAAGGCAGCGTCTTACACGGCGCAGACCTCAACGATAAGCTCTGGGAAAGCGGCCATATGCCATTGCCTCCCTACATTGAACGCCCCTCAAGCGACACAGATAAAGAGAGATATCAAACCGTTTACGCAAGACACTGTGGTTCAATAGCAGCCCCCACAGCGGGTCTTCACTTTACTCATGACATCCTGGAGGCCATTAAGAACAAAGGGGTGACGATTAAGACTATAACCCTTCATGTTGGCACAGGGACGTTTAGACCTATAACAAGCGATGAGTTGCCCGGGCATAAGATGGAGGAAGAATGCTTTGAGATTGATACACACCTGGGGGAACTGATACAGACCGTCAAGGCCAGTGGCAACAGGGTTGTCGTAGTTGGAACTACATCGACAAGGGCGGTGGAGGCTTATATGAGTGGAAGGTACAAGTTGACTGAGTACGTCAACGGCCACATTAAAGCCACTACAGACTTATTCATAACCCCAGGGTTTAGATTTAAGGCCGTTGACGTCTTGCTCACCAATCTTCATATGCCGCGTTGTACTCCCCTTGTGCTGGTCTGCGCCTTTGCCGGCAGACAATGTATCTTAAACGCATACAAGGAGGCCGTTGCCAAGGAGTATAGATTTCTCTCTTATGGTGATGCTATGCTTATTACATGATATTGAGCATATTTGATAAGTTTAACCAAAGCTTCATGGAGGGCAAGGGGCTGTTGATTATGGTGATAATCGTTTTTTCCTCCTTTAGTTTTGTAGTTGGTTTTTTTACAGGAAAAAAGCTCTCAATCAAAGAGGCAAACACAATTGCCTCAACAGATAACCCCCCTAATGTGCAGGAAAACACCGCTAAAAACCGACAGCAGAGTACACCAAACATTTTCTCTAACGTAACAAGTAGTAATACAGCAGATGTATCTGCTGATAAGGTAGAATCAGTTGAGAATCTGAACAAGAAGGCAATCGAAGAGCAAAATACTGACATTGTAGAAGATAAAACTCAGGTGAAACCAGACTCTCAGACGCCAAAGGAGAATGTACCAGTAAAGGCAACGCCTCAAGTTATCCATCAGCCAGAAAAGACCGTCACAAAATCTTCTGCTAAAGAGAAGAAACCCCATGAGATGGCAGCTGCTGAGACCAAGCAATCTGAAAAATTAAAGAAACCAATTCCTGTGGTTATTACAAAGGAGATACCGGTTAAGCCTCGTCCACAGACAGACGAGATCAAGGTGCTAAGCAAGCAGACACACGGGGGAGGGAAGGAGCACTACATCATACAGGTAGGGGCTTTTAAGAGTCTTGGCGAGGCAATGAGATTGCAGGAAGAGTTAAAACAAAAGGGTTTTGAATCCGATATCTCAAAACATGCCATCAAAGACGGCATGATGTTGTATAAGGTCAGACTCGATTACGCTAATTCAAAAGACGATGCCGCAGCAACGCTTTCAAGACTAAACAAAAAGGGTATAAAGGGTTTTATTAAGGGGGAGACACGCTAACCTTAGAGATACCTGCTGAGACTGACAGAGACCTGGACTTCCTTAAAAGGGATCTCAATAATTCTCTGAAACTTATTGAAGACACCCTTGGCATCATTGTAAGCGCAAGGGGGAACAAGGTGTTTATCCAGGGTGACGAAGACAAGGTCAAGATTGCGGAGAAACTGATATTTGACATATACAATGTCAGTATTTATGGGTACGTGCTAAGGACTGAAGATATAGTATACGCTTTAAATAATATCAAGAAGACAGGTAAGTTAGACTTCAAGGATGTCTTTGATTATTACATCCCTGTGGCATCCAAGATCCGGTATGTTATACCTCGCACGGAGACCCAGATGGTATATATAGAGTCTATCAGAAAGCATGATATCGTGGTAGGCATCGGTCCAGCCGGTACCGGTAAGACGTATATAGCAATGGCGATGGCCATAGAGGCGTACATGAAAAAACAGGTAAGCCGAATAATCCTGGCTCGTCCGGCGGTTGAGGCAGGGGAACGTCTAGGTTTCTTGCCAGGGGACATCTACGAGAAGGTGCACCCATATCTAAGACCCTTGTATGACGCCCTTTATGACATGATGGACAGTGATAAGGCCACCGTGTTGATAGAAAAGGGCATACTTGAGATAGCGCCCCTTGCTTATATGCGCGGCAGGACGTTGAAAGATGCCTTTATCATATTGGATGAGGCACAAAACACCACCGCCGAACAGATGAAGATGTATCTGACGAGACTCGGCATTAACTCCAAGACTGTCATCACAGGAGATGTTACCCAGATAGATCTGCCCCATGACAGAGCCTCAGGGTTGGTAGAAATCGAGCGCATATTAACTGATATTAATGGCATTGAGTTTATCTATTTTAATGAAAAAGACGTGGTCAGGCACAAACTTGTACAGGAGATAATTAAGGCTTATGAAAAACACGAAAAACGACAAGATTAGAAAGAAGAACAAGATAAACGTTGATATAAGAAATGTCTACTTAATCATTGTCTCTTCATTACTCATATCGATTACGGTAGTAAGAACACTTGATGCAGCCAAATTTTTGGGTGTGCTATTTATATGTATCATCTCGCTGTTAATCGTGTTTATGGACATATTTCGCTATAAACCGGCATACACAAAGAAGCCAAAGATGCTATTTTTGTTGATGCTCTTGCTCATAGGAACCATTTTCTTTGGCAGGAGTGTTGAGTATCTGCTTATGAATTTCTCTAAGGGTATGGGGTTTCTCGATCATAAGGCTATCATCTATGGTATACCTGTAGAGGCTGGCCCTATGCTTATATGCCTCTTGTTTGATTCTCATACAGCGATAATATTTTCGTTTATAATAAGTATAATAAGTGGTATATGGCAAAATGATGCCTTCTATGCCTTTTACGTATTTGCTGGCAGCATTATCGCCGTTTTTAGCGTACTCCGGTGTAAGAAACGTACAGATATTATCAAGGGAGGTTTGTTTATTAGCGGGGCAAATATCATATCAGCCCTTGTTGTGTCCCTGCATGAAAGCAATATCTTACAACACATTGTACAGCCTATCATCTTTGCTGCGACCTCAGGGATAAGCGTGGCGGCATTTGTCTCAATCCTCCTGCCTGTACTTGAATATATTTTTAAGGTAAACACTGATATTACGCTCTTAGAGCTCTTGGATCTAAACCAGCCGCTAATGAAATCACTTATGATAAACGCACCAGGTACATATCATCATAGCGTCATCGTGGGCAACCTCGTAGAGACGGCAGCAGAGGACGTAGGTGTTAACCCGCTCCTTGCAAGGGTAACCGCATACTACCATGATATCGGCAAGATCAAGATGGCCGACTACTTTGTTGAAAACCAGTCTAACGCGATAAACAAGCACGAAAAACTAACCCCTCACATGAGCAGCCTCATACTCATCTCCCACGTTAAGGAAGGCCTTGAGTTGGCTGAAGAATATAAACTTCCTGAGCCGGTAAAAGATATCATTACACAACATCATGGCAGGAGTCTAATGATGTTCTTCTATCAGAAGGCAAAGGAAGAACAACCTGACCCCCCCGTGTAGGAAGACTACAGATATCCTGGTCCAAAGCCACAGAGCAAGGTAGCAGCACTAGTGATGATAGCTGACGCCATTGAAGCGGCCTCCAGGGTACTTAAAGATCCAACACCATCGAGGATCTCCGGTCTTGTGGACAAGATAATCAATAACATCTTAATCGATGGACAACTCAGTGAGTGCGACCTCACGTTAAAGGATATCAACACTATAAAGGAAAGATACTCATACATACTAAACGGCATATTCCACAAGAGAATAGAATACCCGGGCTTCAATTTTAATAAGCCCTCTACTTCTGAAGGAGAAAAAGATAAGAGTAACGGTAAAGAACATATATCGAAATATAAGGATAGACACTCGGTGGTTCAAACTCAAAATGAACCAGGCCATGACTCTATTGAGATTAGAAAGGGCTGAACTCAGCCTTGTCTTTGTAAACGACAAGAAGATGCATGTTATGAACAAGGAGTTTAGAGGAGTGGACGCCCCTACTGACGTTATCTCATTCCCCATGTATAACTCTTATAAGGAGCTTCCATCCTCTGATGACTTCTTGCTTGGAGACATAGTGATAAACCTCGACCGCGCACAACAGCAAACCACAGACAGCCTTGACTCCGAGGTGCTGCGTCTGCTCATACACGGTCTATTGCACCTTATTGGTTACGATCACGAGGTCTCTCGATACAAGGCACGGAAAATGGCAAAAGTGGAGGTAGAAATCTTTGATGCCCTTACGAAAGTCAATTGATAGTGCCAATAATGCTATTGAAGGTATATTAGTTGCTGCCAAGACAGAAAGACACCTAAGATACCACTTCTATGTCGCAGCGCTTGTTATCCTGTTTAGCTACATAACAGGTGTTACCAAGACAGAGTTTCTCATAATATCAATCGTATCTCTTTTTGTGATCATGGCGGAGTTGTTTAACACCGCTATAGAGGCAACAGTTAATATCCTCTCCCCTGATAAGCAAGAAAAGGCACGGATTGCAAAGGACGTGGCGGCCGGCGCTGTGTTGACGACGGCCATCGGAGCAGCTGTTATAGGGTACATAATCTTATTACCCTACCTAGTAAGCGTATTTGGAAAAGGATTTCATGTATCCCACCACGGTGGAAATGAGATTGCCGTGCTGTCATTAATAATAGTGATTATCCTGGTAGTCCTGCTTAAATCCTTTACCGGCAAAGGACACCCGCTCAGAGGAGGAATGCCAAGCGGCCACGCGGCCCTGTCCTTCTCAATATGGATGTCGATAACACTCATAACGAAAAACCTCATTGCATCATTGCTCTCGCTCCTGGTAGCAATATTGATTGCCCAGAGCAGGCTGACAATAAAAGTGCACAACCTATGGGAAGTCCTACTAGGGGCAGTAACAGGATGCGCTGTCACCTTCCTACTCTTCTGGATCTTCACGTAGTACAAAAGCAAGTCAGACCTAATGCTGTTGACTTAAGATTGTGAAGATGAATAGGGAGGCCTAGTGACTGTAGGGAGCGGCTTTATCAATCCTGCCCTCCCTAGACCCTCCTACAATGGGACAAGCCCCCTTGACCCCATTAAAATATATCTTTCCATTAATTTCTTAATTGCCTATGTAGTTTACTCCGGCAGGCTAAAATAGTACACTAAATAGGTAGTAAGCTTATCCAAAATCCAAACTTACTTGGTCGATAGTGTGGCAAGAGCATATGTCTATTGCTCTG
>PEAB01000050.1 GCA_002753395.1 Nitrospirae bacterium MYbinv3
TTTTTGGAAAAAGAAAGAGCTTTCCTGACTAATCTGGATATTCTTTGTCTCATTGTACAATTAAATCTTTCGATGTGGCTTGTTTTTCCACTTTCTTTTCCAACAGGACGATGTCTTTTTGGAGGAAGCGATTTCCATAATCCCTTAGCTCCTTCTATGTCACAGCTCCCTACAAAAGCACCAACCACTAATGCCATCCTCTTCGCCAGAATCATCATCTAATGCTAACCAAATCCATTGTTTATTCTCCTTATTTCCGACATAAGACCACATTTCATCACATTAGATTATTAGACGTCCCTTTTCTTTTTTTTTACATCTATACATTGAGGCACTGTATCATGTTTTTGGTTCACATAATCTTGAAGCCAATGTTCAGAGACACTAGTAACACGTACAATTGCAGCTCTAATAACAATTTATCAATTAAATCTCTCGTTTCTTGTGATATTATGATGTTTGTGGATTTTCTACAAATTGTCTGCCGCACTCTTTACACATAAATTTTTGTTTTCCGTTGTGAATGCTGCCATTTTTAACAATTTCCTTTGAACCACATTGTATGCAAGTCATAAATACAGTCTCCTTAAAATAAATGGTTCCTTATTATTTCGCATGGGTAACTAAACTTAAGGGGTAGCGACCAACGGGAGCGGTAGTACAATCTAACGCCTTGCCCTTTATGGGCTTTCCCTAAGACTTAGCATTTCCCCTTTCCTACTGTCCATAGGTGGGATTGTTAATCTTACCCACTCAAAGTTGGCAAGAACCAAATAAATTCTCAATGTATTATAGCAAATCAGCCATTAAGAACAAAAATAGCGCCATCACTACTTCTACAGGACTACCCCTTAATTGTATCAATTATTCTCCTTTTTTACTATTTGTCTTGGTCCATAAAAATAATTTCTGTAGAGATTCTACCATATGGAACTGTGCTTTATCATCCCAAGTCGTGCCGATTCTGTAAAATCAGCTATAGCACTATCCTACTTATCCTTTTTCTCATACCCTGCCAGCCGCTCCATAACAATCCCCTCCATAACACCTTTGACTCCCTTTACTACAAAGAAATCACCGGCCTTGTACTTGGCCTGCATATCAGGCGTAAATGAAGCCAATGCCTCAGCCTCCAACTTCTTCTTATCCTTTGCCTTGAGCTTTCCTATGTACTCAATGGCTCTATCGTAAAGCTCTTTGTCATGCCTGTCAGTGTCTTCTTTCTTCTTTACCTCCTGCTTCTTAACAGTGGCTTGTATCTTTGCCGCCTCTACGTCTTCTCTGAGTGACTCCCCCCAATTCTCCTTCAGTGCTTTGTTAAGATATGACCGATACTTGGTCTTCTCTTTGCAGTTAGCATTGGCATATCGAATGTTATATGCAACATACTCATTACAGTGCTTCTTACAGGAGGTTGTGATTGTGTCGATCAGGGTCTTCTTACCTCTGTGCTCAAGTGGTAGCAGATCTACAAGAGCGGTAATTTCAGAGGCTATCTCTGCTACTGGACGCTCCTTTGCAGGAGTTACGTTGATCAGCTCTGTGGCAGGGGCTGTCTTTGCCTCTATGGGCTGCTTTACGGTGATGGTAAATTCTATGCCCGTTACCTTACGTCCACTTTTGGTTTCCTCGAAGGTGAAGGATAAATCGGTGCTTTTAGCCAGTTCAGACTGTGCAACCAATATAACCTTAGCTTTGAAATTAGCATACAAAGGATATTCCTTATCCTCAATGCCCAATATGCTTCGTAGCTCTTTTGTTGTAAAGTTTCTAACTCCTATTTTATGATACTGCTTCAACAGTTCATAAATCCTTATCGAGTATGAGCTATTCAATCTGGCAACTGCTGTAAATTTGTAACTGGTAAACCTTTGTTTAAGCCCTAAAAGGTAGAATTTAAGAGCTGGATCGAAACGAAGTTCAACATACCCCTTGCCTTTGAAATATTTTGATGAAGATAGCCACCCTACATTTAAAAAAGAATCTTCTTGAGGGTTATATATATTCAATGCTTTTTCTCTTAAGCTGTTTGTAACTTGCCTAATTTGATTGTAAGCAGTTTTCTCATCTATTCCCATTATTTCTACAAACTCAGATACGGTTATCCTGTATGTTTTGAAGTCCACATCATCTGGTTCTATCATAGCAACCATGTAGAGGATAACTCTCTGCTCAGTAAGTGTCAGGTCGTAACGAGCTTCAACTAAATCGTTTGATTTGACCACTATTGCATTTTCTTGTCTTTTTTTTGCCACAACTCTATGTTAATTATATTATTACCTAAATGTCAACAAAGTTATAGTTAACCGTAAATAAGTTATAGTTAACCGTAAATAAGTTATAGTTAACCGTAAATAAGTTATAGTTAACCGTAAATAAGTTATAGTTAACCGTAAATAAGTTATAGTTAGACCCAAAAAACCAGGTTAACATGCGGTTTTACGACCTCCGAAAAGTCTTAAAATATTTACAATATTTAAAACTACTACAACTGCGTATGTGATCATTAATATGTACTGTTTGTACAGGCATGTAGTAGTTGTTGTTAAGTGAATAAAAAGAAGAAAGAAGAGCTACTGATACTGGTTTACCTCTAAATATAATTAAGTCTATAGTTTGTTATAATAACTCCGCCAATTTGTTATGTTGCCTGAAGCAGGCCACCGCAAGTGGTCTCCAAACCACACACCATGATAAGCTTTCACCAAATGCCCTACAACGGGTTGGTATTACCTCCACCCTAAAAGTGTCCTACAGGGCACTACAGAGCGTTTGACGAGGTGTTTATGCTGTAGCGTCATTGTCTTTTCTGGGCTTGGCAAAGCCTCTGCTAATGGATCAAGATTTAGGGTTCTTTGTTGTTCTTCTGTGCTCATACTGGCTAAGATAGCCTTAAGTTCCTTCATTTCGGGGTCATCTGCTATGTTTTGCTTTGGTTTCTTGTCACGAACTGGTCGGTGTGTGACAGATTTTGCCTTTTTCTTCATTATGCTGCCCTCCTTAAAATGCGTGCTATACTCTGTGGATGCCACGTTTTACCTACCGGCGTGTAACCCTTTTTGGTTAACTCAATACAAATAGCTCTCAATGTATAGCCCTTTTCCTTTAACACCGCAATCAGCTTGATGGCCTCTTGCTCTTTGGGGTTTTCAACCAGCGTATTGCCATTCTCTGAAAGAGACCACCCATAAGGTATTTGTCCAGCTCTTTCATTCCTGCTTATCTTGTACTGTAAGGCAGACTTTGTACGCTCTCCTATTTGCTCACGCTCTAACTCGTTCATAGCCCCCATAACCTTAAGCATGAACCGGCCTGTTGGGGTGCTTGTATCCAAGCTCTCTGATAAAGAGTGCAACGTTATTCTTTTTTTTATGACGTAGGTGTCAACAAACTCTAATAGGTCTTTAGTTGACCGTGTGAACCTCGATATTGAGAAAACGATAACAGCCCCTATTTCACCATTACCACAGAGACTTAAGACCCTCTGGTAGCCATCACGTGTCGATTTAGCACCAGATATACCAGCGTCCTCTATCACCTCCACAAGCTCAATGTCCTTGAGTTCACAGTATGCCCTTATCTTTGCCATCTGGTTGTCAAGGCTAACACCCTCGTTTGCCTGCCCTGTCGTGCTGACTCTTATATATCCTATCGCTTTCATGCCTGCCCTCCTTCCCGTATCTTTTTAATTTGTTGTCATATTAACCCCATCAGGTTTTGCCATGTGAATCGCCTTTTATATGCCTAACGATTGTTGCCACGTTTACACCCTTTTCTGTTGCAAACTTACGCTTGGATAGTTGTTCTCCAGCCTTTACCCTATTGTTAAACTCGTCAACCCATGCAGGGTCGAATTTAACCGACGACTTTTTTATCTTTGGTGGCTTATTTGTGTTGCCTTCCGGTATTTTTTCCGTGGTATCCACCGTTTGAGGTTCGATCTGCACTATCTTGTCTACCATAGCCTTTAAACCCTCTACCTCAGTACACAATGCCTCCAACCTGATATTTAACTGCTTAACAGTATCTTTTAAATCCTTAACCTCTTGTACGACCTGTGACTGCTGTTCTGGAAACAAACTATCATGTTCTTTACCACGACTGTTAATATGAATATCTACCAACTTCTGTGGGCTACTTCCAGTTTCTTTAAGCACATCCTCTGATATATACACAAACACACCACGCATCCCTTTGGCCTTCATGCGTTCCTTGTAAGCCTTTGCCCTCTCTGCCTGTCTTGCCTTCAAGTCTTTTATCGTACTCATAGCTTTGTCTCCTTATCGCTATCTGTATAACTATAGTATCAATAGTTATGAGTTTTTGTCAATTCGTTTTTCTTTTATTGTAGACTGTCTTTAGTCGCTTGCTCAGGTCTCTTGTATTTAATAGTTGCATTAATAGAGATATCAATAATATTGTAATGTGTGATTATATTGCATGTTTAAATCTTAGTTTATATATAACACGCTATATGTATATTGATATAGTAGTGATATTATTATATACAAGTAATTTGTATATAATAATTGTTCTTTTTTATTGTTGATAATACTACTAATCACAACACATATTTCATTCAATAGAAATATTAATAGTCACACAATAGTAACATGTGTAATAACGATATATTTATATCAATAGTAATAGTTTACTTTTGTTAGTGTTTAAGGTTAAATGGTATGATACAATGGTTACTATATTAATATCAGCGATATCACTACTGATAGTTTGTGCTATGGTAAACACACCAATTGCATCCTTCTCTGTCTGTTATCGCCTGATTTGAACTCTATCTGTGGTGGTAAAGAATCCACCCTCTACCCCTCACCAAGCGTCCCTGACCCCTTTTCTTTGAGTCTGTGTGTTATATAATATAAAGATTGAATAATTAACTGAACGAGTTAATAGGAGGAGCCTCTTGCAAAAGTACATGTTATGTAAAATGTGGAAAAAAAACAACTCTGTAAGTAGCTGATATTATATGATATTTTTAGGTGTAATAATTGCGTGAGGGTGCATAAAAAATTCATGGGGAGTTTAATGGGGTCAAGGGGTCTTAGTGGAGGGGTTACGAACCCCTGCGCCAACAGGCAGAGCTTACCCTTCTTTGAAAAAACCCACGACTTTCTTATGCACCCATTGCCTGATGTGAGATTTGCAAGAGGCTCATGATTGTGCTACAATATTTCAAGGTTATTTTGGTGGATTGTCTTTTATGAGATTAAGTAAGCGTGAGATTTTAGTGGATAGCAACAAGCTGTACTTCATTACGTTGCTCTTCGTTTTTGTTTTTAGCGTTATACTAGGTACTAGTTCATCAGAAGGGACTGACAAGGGCATAGGAGACGAAAGTAATGCCATGTATGGCTCCGAGCTGAGGTGGCTTAAGAAAGAGTCCACCATTGTATATACCGAGATTGCTACAAAGACCCAGTTAGAGGTCGATCTTGTACCAGGCATGGTCACTGTTCTTCAAGGGGAGGATCTTCGCAGACGCGGTATACATAATGTAGTGGAGGCCCTAAATCTGGTGTCTGGCTTTGTGGCTAACGATAAGATTACGAACAAATACGCTATTGCGCGAGGGATTGGAAATTCTTATTTTGGAAGTAAGATCATGTATATGATTGATTCAGTACCTCTAAATATCAATATGACTAATGCGTTTGAATTCATAATTCCTATAGAGATGATTGAGCGTATTGAGATCATACGAGGTCTGGGATCTGTACTTTATGGCAGGTGGGCATATGCTGGCGTTGTAAACGTCATTACCATAAAGGATGAGATGAGCGTCTACGGAAGGTACGGCACGTTTAAGTCATACAACGGAGGAGGTAATTTTTTCTACGAAGATAAGACAAACAACCTTAGAATAAGCCTGAACGCTGTAAGCATGGGCAACGGTCACACCGGCGTCAAATCCGGCCCAGATCTAACTACTGGAACGGTAAACGAAAGCGTTTCCAATGCGCCTGGTTCTATAAATGACAAAAAGAACCTGTTTTCTTCGGTCATTGACGTTAGTTATAAGGGTATTTACCTTAAAGGTGTGGGATATTATGATGTTTATGGTGCTGGTTTTGGTCTAAATGGCCTCCTCCCTCCTATGGAAGACAGGGGCGTCTTTAAGTATACAACGTATGTGGTGGAGACTGGATGGCAGATGGAAGCCACAGATGATATCAAGCCTAAACTATACGCCGGTTTCAAAAAGAACAGTTCTATAACAGATAAGCTATGGATTAGCCCGCCTGGCTATAAAACTGTATTATTCACCTTCCCGGACGGCCAGTATACAACTAGTCATTATGCTGAACAGTCTATCTACAGCGGCACTGAGATTCAGCTGGGAGAATTATGGAAAGACAATACCCTGCTTGCAGGCTTGGAATTTGAAAATATCAAGACATATGACACTTGGCATGAACTGAACTATGACCCTCTAACCGGTGAACCATTACCCGAATCTCAACGTTTCACTGGAGATAAAAACTTTATGAACGACCACCTGAGACGTAATAGGTTCAGTGTGTTTTTGCATGACCAATACAAGATTGCTGAACACCTGACCTTAACCAGCGGCGTTAGATTTGAGGACTATAGTGATGCTGGGCAAGGTGTTTCACCGGCAGTGGCTTTGGTATATAAGCCCCATCAAAACCATATACTGAAGGCTCAATTTGCAAAGGCTTTTAGACCACCAACATTTCTTGAGATGCACTCACAAAATGTTTATAACCTTGGAAATCGTGATATCCCTGCTGAACGTATAAAGACAATTGAGCTTGAGTATATATATAAAACAACTCCCTTTACCGGAAGAATCACGACATTTAGCTCTCTTATAGACAACATAATTTTAACCGAGAATTATCTAACTGTGTATAGAGATCATAGTGCAAAATCATCAGGGGTTGAGATAGAACTTGAGTTTAAACCATTTGAAAAACTCACGCTGGATGGTAACGTCTCCTATGCCTACACTCATGGCAACCAGACGAACAGGGAATTAGCCGAATCAATAAGATGGTTGGGTAACGTAGGTGTTACTTATAATTTTGTAAGCGACATCTACCTTAATCTTCAAACCCGTTATGTAGGATCAACTGTCAGAGAGATCACATCAACAAGAGATTCGTTAAAGGGCTACACTACCTCTAACATAACCGTTAGCGCTGAAAACATCTTAGATAAGGGGGTTACGTTGAGAGGAGGGGTTAAAAACATCTTCAATTCAGATGTAAGAGTTATCTCTTCCATAGGTTTTGTTGATGACTACCCTCAACCAGGCAGGATGAGCTGGGTTTCGCTTTATAAAAAGTTCTAATTACTTTGATAATGTCAGCTTTAAGTAAACGTAGGGATTGTCTGAACTAGGATTACACAGATTAAAGGATTTACAGGAAAAAGACAGAAAGCCTTTTTAACACAATCCTGACAATCTCTTAATCCTTTAAATCGTGGTTCAGACATTTCTTATTGCAATTCATATGTAATATGACATTGTCAAACTAATGTGGAGATAAAAATAGCTGTCTCCGTTTAATCTATGGCCTTGACTACAATGGAGGGGAGAGGCCTTTGCCAAAAGCGGCAAAGTCTCCCCTTGATCAGTTTTTAATACGCTGTCACTGAAAATACAGTATATGCGGTTGTTTCACAATTGTCATCAACCCAACTGCACATCCAGATGTAAGCATATGGAATCGGGTGAATTCCAGTAGGTATCGTTACCCTGTATGAATTACTTGACGGGTATGCTGATGCAAAATAATTCCATGATGAGCCATCATAATAAAACATAGCCAAGATAGCGTTTGAATTTAAATTGGACGACGTCCAGGTGATATCATGCGTTGTTCCAATTGCCCATTGGTCTGGCCATACAGGTGAAGTGAACGTTATTGTTGGTATCGGCGGGGTTATCCTAACTATAACTTGGTCTCCAACAGCGATAAAAGAATCCTTGCAATAACGTACCCCTTGTAGGACAATAGATGATCCAGTGTTTATTGTGTACCATGCAATGCCATCAATAGAGTATACGACTTTACCACCAGTGCCAACTGCCACAAAAGCTCCGTTACCATAATCTATGCTGTATAAATCGTTAGTTGTAGCTGAACCCCTCTGCGTCCATGTAATACCGTCATATGATGTCATGATCGTGCCGCCAAAACCAGTTGCAACATAGATACCCTTGCCGTAAGCTACCCAGGCCCATGTTTTAAGCAGTTGTGTGGCACCACCCACGTAGTATGTCTTCATAGAGTAAGTATCCTTGCCTTTAGGAATGATTGATACTATGTTATACGAAGGATTACTGCCAAGGCTGCTATCAAACGTAAAACCGGTCGAAACGAATTGGTCATTACCATAAGTTATTCCCGTTGCAAATACGTTGCTCATCGTTTCAACTGGATACTGTGCCTGCCACGTCCAATTACCATTAGCGTTCTTTGTCCCTATCACAAAGTATCTTTGGGTCTTATTAGTTGCATAATGATAAGAACCAGATGCTATAAAGATGTTGTCTCCGTAGGCTACATCCATGAGCAGATGTGATGTATCAGTAAAATAAATAGGGTTAATCCACGTCAAACCATCGCTAGATGTCAACACGCTTCCATTATACCCTACTACTACAAACAAACCATTCCCGAATACAGCTTTTAACAACATCTCTGTGGTACCTGTATTGACCTGTGCCCATGTTACACCATCAGTAGACCTTAATATGACACCTTTCTCTCCCACAGCAATATAGATTCCGCTTCCATATGCGACGCCATACAAGTGTGAGTTGACACTGATAACATCCTTTGCTGTTATATCATGTGTGTCCTCTGCCCTTGCAGATTGTACCGAAAATACAAGCGTTGAAATAGCCAGCAGCATAATAAACGATACAATTAGTAAACCCTTACGTTTGATCACAACCTTCATATACTTAACCCCTCCATTTTGCTTTTTGCTCAAGTTTGTACAAGCGCCTTGTAAACTATAAACATATCCTTATACAAAAATCAAGAGTGCGTAGTAGCGATTCTCACTGATAGTGAATGTAACTTATTGATATATAAGTAATATACTATTAAAACACCGCGAAAAATATTTTTCATATACACAGTAAAATCCTTATAAAAAGCCATTCTACAAATTCAGTGAGAATTGCTGAGTGCGCAGCCAGCGATTCTCATTGAAGAGTGGAAATAACCCTACAACGACAGTTTAGAAATAGAACATGGCAAAATAAACGGTTTACATGCTTTGGTGTTATTTGAAGTTACCGCAGAAATCAACCGTTTAGACTGGAAGTGACGTTGTATGGATAATTTATTATGAAGGTAAAACAGCAATAGAGGATGGTCTGTATTAGCGACAGTTAAAAAACGCACAAATATATGCTAAGTACCTGCCCATAATTAATTATATACAAAAAAGGGAAAAAGTGAGGGCTTTGCCTCTGCCGCAGGGGTTCGCAACACCCTCCCTCAAACCAACCACAAGGGGACGGTGGCCTTCACAAGTAGTGGTAACAGTAAACTTAACACCCTCCCCTAGCCCCTTCAATATCACTACCTCTGCCGGACTACCTTATGTCCATGTACTTCTAGATAAACCATGAAATTTTGTGTACCTTTTTTTGTTTATAATTTGCTCATGTATATGTTATATTAACTAGATGTGTCTATTGTTAGATTATAGAGACAAATTTTAGTTTATGGAGGTTTGTATTGAAAGAAGGAATACACCCAAACTATAAGGAAGCGAAGGTAACGTGTGCCTGTGGTGAGACATTTACTACCAAGTCGGTGAGGCCAGTCATATCGGTTGATATATGCTCGAAGTGCCATCCATTCTACACAGGTAAACAAAAAATAGTTGATGCGGAGGGCAGGGTAGAGAAGTTCAAGAGGAAATACGCAAACATAAAGACGTAAAGAAGGGTATAAAGAGATGAACTCCATGCAGGTAGGTGGTCAGGCAGTCATAGAGGGCGTTATGATGAAGTCCAAGGAGCTTTGGTCTGTGGCAGTGAGGGACAGAAAGGGTGTTATACACGTCAAGAGCGAGCGGCTGGCCCCGCTTCCAAAGGCACTCAAGCTGCCGATTATAAGGGGAGTTGTAGCGCTGTTTCAGTCTATAACGTTAGGTATGAAGGCTATAGACTATTCGGCTTCCAAGGCCTACGACGACGAAGGTGAAAAGCCCTTAAGCCCTACTGCTATTGGGTTGACTATGGGGGTGGCACTACTGCTGGGTGTTGGTTTGTTTATCTTCTTGCCTCTTTATATCACCAAGTTGATAGGCATGGTGTTTCCTATTGTAGCGGAGAGCTCGTTGATGTTCAACATGGTTGATGGGGTGCTAAGGGTGTTGTTCTTTTTAATCTATGTAGTCTCAGTCGGGTTTTGGAAAGAGATGAGAAGGGTCTTTGAGTATCACGGTGCAGAGCATAAGGTTATCTTTGCTTACGAGGCTGGAGGTGATATGGCTGTGGATACGATACAGGGCTTCGGTACCCATCATCCAAGGTGTGGCACAAGCTTTTTGTTTATCGTCATGATTTTAAGTATGCTGATATTTTCAATTATCCCAAAGTCGTGGGAATTCTATATGAAGCTTGGATCAAGAATCGTGCTTATCCCATTAATAGCAGGCGCATCTTATGAGATACTGAAACTCTCGGCAAAGTTAACCAAAAACCCGCTGATACGGTTTATGATTAAGCCCGGACTAATGCTTCAGTACATGACGACAAAAGAACCCGACAATGAACAAATAGAGGTTGCCCTTAAGGCATTAATGGAGGTAGTTCCAAACAAAGATGGTGGGAAATTCGTTTCCTCTTAAAAAAATACAGGAGATTTATTTTTATGGTTTAAAGACATGGATTCCCACTTTCGTGGGAATGACAGTAATAGCCATTTTCCAAGTATGTCATTCCTGCGAAAGCAGGAATCCAGAAAGTTTAAATGCCTAGTTAACATGAAATTAAAGAAGATACGGAAATGATAAATGAAAGTGATAGGAAATGATAGATAAACTTAGAAGCATAGAAGAAAAGTACGAGGAGATCACAGGCAAACTGTCTGACCCTCAGATTATCACTAACCAAAAGGATTTCCTCCGCTACTCAAAGGAGAGCTCCGATCTACAGCCTCTTATTGATAAGATCAAGGAATACAAAAAGATGCTGCACGACATGGATGAGGCTGAAAGCATAATTAAGAGTGCTACTGACATTGACCTCAAAGACCTTGCAAGAGAAGAGTACGAGGAGCTTAAAAACAAAAAGCCCATAGTTGAAGACAATCTCAAGACCATGCTAATACCCAAAGACCCGCGAGATGAGCGAAATGTGGTCATAGAGATAAGGGCTGGCACGGGCGGCGAGGAGGCAGCCCTCTTTGTTACCGACCTATTTAGGATGTACTCTCGGTATGCCGAGTTGAGACACTGGAAAGTAGACGTTATAGACTCTAACCCCACAGGCATAGGAGGGCTTAAGGAGATAGTGGCATCTATCACTGGCAGGGGGGCCTACAGCAGGCTGAAATACGAAAGCGGCGTGCACAGGGTACAGCGTGTACCGTTAACTGAGGCATCTGGGAGGATACATACGTCGGCATCCACTGTAGCGGTCTTGCCGGAGGCCGAGGAAGTAGACCTAAAGATAGATGAAAAAGACCTCCGTATAGACACTTTTTGTTCCTCTGGCCCAGGTGGTCAGGGCGTAAACACCACCTACTCGGCCATCAGGATAGTGCATATCCCCACAGGTGTTACCGTTCAGTGCCAGGATGAGCGCTCGCAGTTGAAAAACAAGATAAAGGCAATGAAGGTCTTACGCTCCAGACTCTATGACATGGAGATAGAAAAGGCCGATAGGGAACGAGCCGACTCAAGGAAATCACAGGTGGGGACAGGTGACAGAAGCGAACGCATAAGGACCTACAACTTCCCCCAGAACAGGGTAACAGACCATCGGATTGGTCTGACTCTACATAAGCTTTCTCTTGTGCTTGAGGGTGACCTAGAAGAAATATTTAACGCGCTTAGCACCCACTTTGAGGCCAAAAAACTTCAGGAAATGGCTGTTTAAAGCGTCATGCTGTAGATAGTCAAACAATCATGCTGCACTTGAGGCTTTCCCAACTCAACCACAATGAGGCGCTAAGGGTAGCCGTAGAGGCGCTGCAGGAGGGTAAGGTTGTTGCATATCCAACGGAGACGTTTTACGGACTTGGGGTCAAATACGACAATAACGTCGCCCTTAGGTGCCTCTATACGCTAAAAAACAGACCGGCAGAAAAGCCCTTTCCCTTGATAATAGGTCATATGCAGCAGCTCGATACGCTTGCTACGGACATCACAGAACTTCACAGAGACCTGATGATCAAACACTGGCCTGGGCCATTAACTATACTCTTTGAGGCTGCAAGAGGCCTTTCGCCATACATAGCGGGCACGAATAACAAGGTCGCCATCAGGATACCGGCTGAGTCCTTTGCATTAGAGCTTGCTCGTACAGCCACCTTTGCCATCACTGCCACAAGCGCCAACCCCTCCGACATGCCACCGTCATCAAGGGCATCGGAGGTTTTGTCATACTTCGGCTCCGGCATAGATGTCATCATAGATGGCGGCAACACCAGCGGCGAACTGCCTTCCACGCTCGTTGACGTCACAGGTGGGGCGATCAGAGTCCTGCGTCAGGGGCGGGTTATAATATAAGAAGAGAAAAAAAGGCAAGACAAGTGGATGTAAAAAAAATTTCTCTTGAAAAAATATTAATGATATGCTTATAATTACAGATGTAATCAATAAAAGGGATTTTAGAATCATGACGAATCGGTTAGCTCCTTACAGTTCTTTTCCGCTCCAGGTCGTACCTGGTCGCTGGGCAGGTGATGGGCAGCACCGCAATAAACCGTTGGCATAAGGATTCAATAACATTAGACAAAATAATCCTATTTGTCCAATGTTGGATTAAATTAAACATTTAGTGGAAACCAGACATAGGTTTTTATCTAAAGCATTTATATGTAAGGTTTTATAAACACATTGCATCTCCAGTTTTATGTCATCGTAAAACCAAAAAAATCAAATGTGTAAAATTATCAATAATTAGGTAAGACAGATTTATGACGAATGAGGTTCCCAATCGGGCATGTGAGGATGCGTTAACAACATGGCTAAAAATGCCTTAGAAACTGATAATAGAGCGCAAGATATAATTGAAGTTGCTCCAATTAGTTTACGTGATGAAATTGAGGCAATTAGTGCTAAAATTGAAAACCGTTATAATGGACACATTAAAACAGAGTTTGCTCTAAGTCGTGGCCTTGTAAGTTTTCAGGTCAATAAATCCCGTGCTGTTTACCGATGGTATAAATTCAAAGAGGCGTTTTCAGCAGACTTGATTGAGTATTTACTTGAACGCTATGGGATCAATGAGGGTGTACTGCTTGATCCGTTTGCAGGAAGTGGCACTGCTTTATTTGCATCGTGTAATATGGGTTTTTCAGCTGAAGGAATCGAACTGTTGCCTATAGGTCAGACGATTATCGAGACAAGAAATTTTATAGACGAGGGGCTGACGCAGGATGAACTAAATGCGTTAGAAAAGTGGGCTAACTCTGCACTGTGGTGTAAAAGCAAAGGCCGCAACCTCATCCCAGAATTACGAATTACAAAAGGTGCGTACCCTAAAGAAACAGTCGCATCTATGGAGAAATTTTTGTTCTCCATAGATAAGGAAACTCCAAAAGTGGTCTCTGTGTTGTTTTTTGCCCTTCTATGTATATTGGAAGAAATAAGTTTCACTCGTAAGGATGGTCAATATCTGCGTTGGGATCATCGTGCAGAACGGAGGCTTCAAGGAAACATACCCTTTAACAAGGGTGAGATTATGTCATTTGATGATGCTATGTCTAAAAAATTAAAGGACATTGTGGAGGATTTGGCTGGAGATGGGCAGTCGATAGGTTTGTTCTCTAAGAGTTTCAAACGTGGTGGCGTGAAATTGCACGCCGGGTCTTGCCTTAAAATATTGCCACAACTGCCAGCCGCGCATTTCGATTGCGTTATCACCTCACCTCCATATTGCAATAGGTATGACTACACGCGCACTTATGCGCTTGAACTTGCACTCCTCGGCGTTGATGAAAAGCTATTGAGTGAATTACGCCAGGATATGCTTAGTTGCACGGTCGAAAACCGTGGAAAGGATTTGCTCGTCATGAATCCTGATTGGGAGTCCGCCATAAACGCGGCCAATCAACATGAGCTACTTCAACTGGTTCTTACATATCTTAATGGACAGAAAGAGAGCGGGGTGCTAAATAACAATGGAATAACGCGCATGGTGCGAGGATACTTTTATGAAATGGCATGTATTATTTATGAGTGCAGCCGTGTCTTGAAGAGGGGTGCTCTGTTGATAATGGTAAACGACAATGTGCGTTATGCCGGCGCAAGCATTCCTGTAGATTTAATCCTGTCTGATATTGCCAGCGAGTTGGATTTCAGTGTGGAAAAGATACTCGTTTTGCCCAAAGGGAAAGGCAATAGCAGTCAACAGATGGGGGAGCACGGCCGCGACAGCCTTCGAAAATGTGTCTATGTGTGGAGAAAAATGTGAGCGCCATTAAACCATATAGAGACCATTTGGTGTCTGGTGCTGATCTGCAAACAAGCTATCCTGCGTATCGATCTGGGTTTGTGTCGTTGGCATTGGAGAGAAACCGACGGGCAACCCCTTTTGTTGACGAGGCTAGAAAATTGAAGGTTGTTGCTTCCAAAGCCAAGAAGCCATGTGATCTCTTGAAAATGATGGAAATCCGCAATGCGCTTCTTACGGCAGCAGGAGTTTCTGATAAGGCATCGGGTCATTTAGAGGAATCTGACAAGATCGAGGCAATAGAGGGTCTAATTGGAAAATTCCTCGAACCCGCTGGCGTGGATTTTGTGGAGGAACTAATTTTCAGATTTTTGCTAACACGAGGCGATACCTTGGGTGGCTCAATGAGAAATGTTGGAGGCGTCATTGCGCAGCGTAAATTAACTAGGTCAATTATCTCATACTTGAATTTGGCAGGAACAAAATATTGGTGGACTGATAAGAAAAAAACCTCATGGACTGTTGGTGCATCTTCTATCCCTACAACGTCACTTCCAGTCTAAACGGTTGATTTCTGCGGTAACTTCAAATAACACCAAAGCATGTAAACCGTTTATTTTGCCATGTTCTATTTCTAAACTGTCGTTGTAGGGCTATAGATGATGCTGATATTGAACTTAACTTAAGTGGGCTGGCATGGAGAAATAGCAAGGGCAATAGAACACTGATTTACAATCTCATTGTGCCTGCTGTGAAAAACAACATTGACATGTGTCTCTTTGACTCATTTTATGAGAGCTATTCCGTAAATGTTACAAGAAACCCCAAACAATATATCGCGTTGGGTGAGCTGAAAGGCGGGATTGATCCTGCTGGTGCTGATGAGCACTGGAAAACGGCAAGGACAGCACTTGAAAGAATTCATAAGGGGTTCGCAAAATACACACCACTAACATTTTTCATTGGTGCAGCGATTGAGAAAAAAATGGCCGGTGAAATATGGGATTTACTTGAAGATGGAATAATTAGCAATGCCGCCAATTTAACGGACGAAAATCAGATTTTGTCTATAATTAGTTGGCTTTGCAGCTTGTAATTTTATTAATTGCCTATGTAGTTTACTCCGGCAGGCTAAAATAGTACACTAAATAGGTAGTAAGCTTATCCAAAATCCAAACTTACTTGGTCGATAGTGTGGCAAGAGCATATGTCTATTGCTCTGATCTTTATTTGGCCGGAGCTAACTCAATAGGCAATTTTTATTATTCTAATAGCCATCGTGTTTTTCGTCGTAACAACCCTACCACTCGTAAAAGGCTTTGTCTCTGTAACACTGGACAAGACAATGTACCAACTGCGATCTGTTAAACCATCCTTCTGTACATGTGCGCCCACTTCAGCCTTGTTCGAGCAACCCTCTGTCGGGCAAGGCGAAATAGACTGTCCGCTAAACTTTTTCCAATGGCTGAACCACGATTTAACGGATTTAAGGGGTTGCGACCCCCTGCGGTTAACAGGGATTGTCAGGATTCTGTTAATCTCTTTTTCCTGTAAATCCTTTAATCTGTGTAATCCTAGTTCAGACAATCTTAATGTTTACTTAAGTCTGACATTGTCAAATTGAACAGTGGCTTTGAGCGCATATAGGGCGCGGGTGGGCGGAGCCGCACACCCATAGCCTGTTGGCGGCGATACCAGCGGCGACATGCCCTCCACGCTCGTTGACGTCACAGGTGCGACGATCAACGTCCTCCACCAGGGGCGGGCTTACTTGCTATAAGAATACAGCGCCATCTCTTTGATCTTCTTATCGGCGTTTCTAAGGCGGTCGCTAAAGACATAGGCCAGTTTCTTAAAGAGTTTTAGAGTGATGATGTCGTCGTAACCATCCATGAGTTTACTGTCTAGTTCAAACAGCAGCACGGTGTCATCGGCCTTGGCCCTGGCTGAGCGGGCTGTGTTTTCCAGTATAGCCATCTCACCAAAACAAGCACCCCTTTCTAATCTTGCCAGCACCTCTTCACTATTGTCACCCAAGACCTTGAGAATGGATAGGCTACCTTCTATGATAACGTAGAATCGGTCGCCGGGCTGCCCCTCGTCAAATATTATCTCGCCCTTATTGTACTTCCTGCATTTGGTCATCTTCAGGAGCTTTAAAATCTCCTCATCGTCCATAAACGAGAAAAAGTCTAGCTGCCGTATCTTAAGGAACGTGTCCGTAACCTGCACGGGTATACTCCTTACGGCGTCATTGATGGCTTTGGAGAGATCGTTTATCTGAAACGGAAACTTGATGACGGAATTGATCCCTTCCTTGTACAATTGCTTAAGTTCACTCACCTCTATATCCTTTACAGCCAAGAAGATTATCTTCAGGCGAGATAGTTCCTGGTGGTTCTTTATAGCCTTTAACAGGCTTACCCCCTCTCCTTTAAGGTTGGGGTAGTCGCTTATTAAAATATCTCCCCTGTCTCTAAGCAATGCACCAAGAGCAGTTGACGTGTTATTTACAACCGAGACACTCGTATATCCTAAGTAAGACAACGACCCCTTCATCATATCCGAGGCCGCCAGATCGCTTACAGAGATAAATATCTTCAATCCTCTATCCATTATACACCTCTTTTAGATTTTTCATAATCAAGAAAACCAACCATCTATAGCAGTTCTATTCTAACAGAGTCTCTTACAAAATTCTCAAAAACATATGTTTTAGCTCTCCTTATGCTAAAATAATTCAGCCAGAAATTTCAATCATATGGAGAGCACCATGTAATTGAATACTAAATAATGGCTATCAGGAGAAGACGACTCAGGTCAATGAGAACTGTTGAGCTGCTTTAAGCCTGTTTGTCAAACAGCAGCACAACGTGTTATCATAGTTGTAGATGGGACAATAGGCATGGAGATATTAGAAGAGAGAGTAGATAAATTGGAGAGTATAGTTGCTCAAACAACTATAGAGTTGAGGTCGGTAATTCATGACTTAGCCACCTGTATTATGGAGACCAACCTTAGAATAGAGGAAACAAACCGGGAGTTCAAGGAATCAGACAACACACTTCGACAAGAGATGAGGGAGGTAATCGACCTCATGAATAAGATGGTAACTCAGCTATCTGATAGTTTATCTGAAAAGATAGCTGAGACAAATCGGGAGTTGTCTGAAAACATGGTTGAGACAAATCGGGAGTTTAATGAAAAGATAGCCGAGACACATAGGGAGTTGTCTGCCAGTATAAAAGAGATAAATAAAGATCGAGGCTATGAGGCAAGCAAAAGGGGCACTATCGTTGAGGACATACTTGCTCCAGGTGTAAAATCATTGATTAGACAATATTTTAAATGTGAGCCTGACGATGTTCGTCCAAGAACCGAAAAAAGGATGGGAGGAGAAAACTTTGAGGTTGATCTTTTGCTCATCTGTGAAGACAAGGCATTTATGATAGAGGTGAAAGCCAAACCAAAGGCCGAAGACATCGATCATATATTGAAAAAAGCGGAGAGGTTTACAAGCTTTTTTCCTGAATGTGCTGATAAAGAGATAATACATTTTCTGGGGAGCATCGTAATTGGGAGAGACATAGTCAACAGAGCAAACAAAAAGGGCCTTTACGCTGTAGCCTATAGAGAATGGGAGTACCTCGACATACTTAATTTCACAGAAGTGAACAGAAAAAAAGGACAACAAGCATAGCTATAATGTTGTAGCTTTTGCATTAACACTGTTCTCACCATAGAAACTTCTAAATGATACCATATACTTATGGACCCATAACTGCTTGAGACAATATGATGTACGTTACCTATTTCCGGGACAAAAATGTTACACTATCACATGAAAGGGAAGACTGAGGGATGATATTAACTTCTCTTGTTAACGACTCAATAAGGGAAATCATCAACATGGGGATTGGTCAGGCTGCTGGTTTGTTAAACGAGATGTTTAATACGCATATAACCCTTAGGATCCCAGACATCAAGATAATCCTTAAGGAAGAGCTAAATAACGAGGTAAGTCATCTGTGGAGGGAACGTGTCTCTGTTGTCTGGTTTCCTTTTAGTGGGACGTTTTGCGGCACATCATATATCTTATTCCAATCAAGCAGTGCCTCAAACCTTGTAGACCTGCTTGGCGATAACACGTCAGAAGACAGTGTCCTGGACTTGATCAAAATCGGAGCGCTTATTGAGGTTGGTAATATTGTCCTTAACGGTGTTATCGGTACGATGGTAAATTTATTTGATGCCAAACTCAACTATTCAGTACCTGATTATCGAGAGCTCCTTGCCCCACAGTTGATCTCAGAAAACAGGTTTGAACAAGGTTCTGTTATCATAATGGCTCGAACCTGCTTTGAGATTAAGGATCAACTCATTAACGCTGATATCCTTATATGTCTTGACGCAAGTTCCTTCGATGTTATAGTTAACTACGTTAACACTATGTTTAATACCTATAGCGAGCCACTATGAAAGGCCGAGAAAGAATATTTGAGATACTTGATAACGTACCCTTAGGGATATTCATTTTAAGCAAGGAATTCACCGTAGTGTTTTGGAATAAGTGTCTTGAGGAGTGGACTGAGATATCCAAGGATGAGATAACAGGGGTTAATATCTGTGATAGATTTGCTCATTTTAAAAACCCAAAGTACTTTAACAGGATCAAGGTTATCTTTGAAGGCTGGCCACCAATCCTATTCTCGGCTTATCTTCATAATAACATTATAAATACACCCCTCAGTAATGGCCAAATGCGTTTACAGAACGCCTCCGTCACAGCCTTAAGGTTAGAAGCTGGGGAGATCTATGCCATTTTTGTAATCCAGGATGTAACTGACCTGATCACTCTATTAAAAGAGCATAAGGTCATGCGTGATAACGCATTGAAAGAGCTCTTGATGAGGCAGAAGATGGAGGAACGTCTTAAAGAGAATGAAGAAAAGTTCCGCACAATCACATCCTCGGCAATGGACGCCATTATATTGATAGACCATGAGCTCAACGTATCTTATTGGAACCCAGCTGCACAAGAGATGTTTGATTATCCTAGTAATGAAATTATTGGACGAAGCATTTATAGTATTTTTCCATTCTCATCGTGTACTGACGATGTCTTAATGGCTTTATCGGGACATGCACAGAGACATCACAGCACGGGCAACAACAAGATGATATTCCTGCTATACGGGCGAAAAAAAGATACAACGGAGTTTCCAATAGAGGTCTCTCTATCCTCTTATCTGATGAGAGACAACCGGTGGACTGTGAGCATAGTCAGAGATATAACACAGCGCAAAAAGATGGAGCAGATGCTTGAATCTTTAGCCCATTACGACTCACTTACGTCGCTGCCCAACCGAGTCTTGTTTAATACACGCTTTAATATGGCTCTTGAAATGGCTAAAAGAGAGAAGAGACTCATAGCCGTAATGTATCTCGATCTTGACCGCTTTAAATTCGTCAATGATACACTAGGGCATGACATTGGCGATATGCTCCTGAAGGAGGTTGCCTTTAGATTGCAATCGATCCTGCGTAAATCTGATACCGTTGCACGTATGGGAGGAGATGAGTTTACAATCATCCTAACATCAATCAGGGATGTAAATGACGTTACATCGGTTGCTAATAAAGTAATAGAGATAATCAATAAACCTTTCTATCTGAAAGGGCATGAATGCGGTGTTGGCACCAGTATCGGAATCACAATTTATCCACACGATGGCGATAACATAGAGACGCTCTTAGGCAATGCTGACACGGCTATGTATATAGCAAAAAAAGATACCAAGAATGCCTTTAGACTATTTACACCGGAGATGAATATCCTCGCACATGAGCACTTAAAGATGGAGGTGAACCTGCGCAGTGCGATTAAGAATAATGAGTTTTTGTTGCATTACCAGCCACTGGTGGATATAAACAAAAAGAAGATAGTAGGATTAGAAGCGCTTATACGTTGGAACCAACCTTACCTAGGTCTTCTTCCCCCCATGAAGTTCATATCAATAGCTGAGGAAACGGGGCTTGTAGTACAAATGACCGATTGGGTAATAAAGTCTGTCTGTGCACAGATCATAAAGTGGCGGGGAAATGGGGTACCTACTCCGCGCATAGCAATTAACGTGTCTGGTTCTTATCTCAGGCAGAGCGACCGCATAGACGCCCTTGGAAAAATGCTTGAAGGGTTGAACTTATCAACCGAATGCCTTGAACTCGAACTCACTGAAAACATCTTTCTTAACGATTCAGGCATAATATCAAATAACCTGAAAAAACTGAGTGAAATGGGCTTATATCTCTCCATTGATGACTTTGGCACCGGCTATTCTTCACTTGGCTACATTAAGCACATGCCCATTAACAAACTGAAAATAGACACATCGTTTATCCATGATATTCCAAATGATTCCGATAACGTAGCAATCGTCACTGCCATTGTCGCAATGGCTCACAGCCTCAATCTAAGAGTAATTGCAGAGGGTGTGGAGACCCTGGATCAACTTGATTTTCTGAGTTACCTGCACTGCGATGAGATGCAGGGCTTTCTTTTCAGTAAACCTTTAAGGCCTGAGGACTGTGAAAAACATCTGCTTAACTGTGATTTTTACAACGAAACAATATTAAACGCCGCTACTCAAACTGCTTGAGATAATCAACAATGGCCTTCTTTAGAAACGGCACTGTTGCACAACTCGTAATGAGAAAAAGATAACAGTGTAGATCCAGCTCCTTAAACTTAAACGTCGTATTAAGGGTGAGGGCTAGGTTCGAGATGTCAAAGATGGATGAGTATAGGCTTGTTGAGATCAGGTTGCTGTGTATAACGGCTGGCGGTTGGTAGATTACCGTCTCACCAATGAGTTCAGCCATCTTGCTTACACACGTTCCAATGAGGATATTGCCGATCTCAAGAAAAACCTCACTATCAGGGTCGTCCATCATCTCCATGAAGCTGTCGTCTTGGTCTTGAAAGAGTCTGAGGAGTTTATGTTCATCATCGCTTGGAAAAACAACAAGGCAGATACCGTTGTAATCACCAAGGAAGCTCTGACAAATAATGGTGCCTCCTGATGTGATTTCCTGAATGTTTTCCTGAATGAATTGTGGTAGCTCCGATGCATTGATGACCTCCATAGAGGGAATACTTAAAACAACGTAGATATCAATAACCTCGGAGAGGTCCCTCGCTGCCCTTCCAAAAGAGATGTTCATCATCTCGTGGAGGGTGTCGATCTCAAGTTCGTTAAACACCACGTCTCTATTGTCTGTCATTTGGTATAGTTACCTTTCTTTTCCACGCGCCTTTAAGCCCTTGTAAAAAGCGTCGATGATGTTTTCTTTAACAGGCGGCTTCTTCAAAACCATAAATGCGCCCAGTTCCTCCACCCGCTGAGTAGTCTTTTTTTGGACGTCTGCTGTAAGCACAACGACTATGGCAGCGGGATCAACCTTCCTCATCTCCTCCAACGCTGTAAACCCGTCCATTACCGGCATAGTCAGATCAAGAAAGGTAATATCAGGCTGATGCTCCTTGAACCGCTCCACCCCCTCAAGACCATCGCCTGCCTCAAATATCTCAACACCATCCTCTTTGGAAAGCCAGTTCCGAAGACCAAGACGTGAGGCCTTCGAGTCATCAACTAAAAGTATCTTTAATGCCATCTACACATAACCCCTTAATCATAAAAATTAAAGCATAAACAAAGACATACACATATATGCCAACTGCATATGCAAGAATATACTACCCTACTAAAATTACATAACTACACCTAATTTGTCAAATGCTATATAAAGCTGGCCGCATAGAAAGTCGTGGGAAATCATGTCATTCCCCTGTTCAAGCCAGGAGCAGGCTCTACGAAAGCAGGAATCTATAAGCTTGTGGATAGCCCAGTCAAGCACGGCAACGACAAAACGACCCATAGGTTTCTTATACACTTCTAAAGCTGGCCTGTGTCAACGATTGAATTAAGAAGGGTGAAGAGGAGTAAACATATGCAATGTTACAGTGTCAAGAATAGATTTGGCGTCCCCAACGGGATTCGAACCCGTGTTACCGACGTGAAAGGCCGATGTCCTAGGCCGAGCTAGACGATGGGGACAGCACTTGAGCCGCCTGGGAGTCGAACCCAGGACGCCCGCCTTAAAAGGGCGGTGCTCTACCAACTGAGCTAGCGGCTCAAACTAAGCTCAATACATCTATTGTACAGGAGATTATCTCTTATGTCAACAGCTTTTTATCTGCATTGGAGGTATGCCAGATTTATCAAGGAAAATAGGAGGGGCAGGGGGCGGAACCGCCCTCTCTTGCCCTGCCTCTTGACTAAATACCATCTGCTGTATTAATCTGGAAAAGAGGAAGGTGATACACTTACGCCTGAGATCATAGACGCTGTATTTGAAAAAGGGGCATTTAAGCCCTTGACCGAGGTTGCCGCCAAGGAGCATGGGCGGTACAAGATCGTTTTTTATCCCTCGGAGGAGTTTCAGCTATTAAGTATGGCCCAAGAGAGTGGGAGTTTAGATTTCCTCAAAGAAGAGGTTGAGGACATATACACCTTACGGGACGGAGAGGAGGTTTGACCCTCAAGCGTGGGGACATAGTCCTCGTGCCGTTTCCCTTTACAGACCTCTCCTCTCAAAAAGTCAGGTGCGCCCTGGTGCTTACTCTATACCTGAAATACACAGACGTTGTTATCGCCTTCATATCATCCTACATACATCAAAAAGTCTTATCAACCGATTATATACTTGATTTGGGACATACGGATTTTCCAGCAACAGGTCTTAAAAAAACCTCTGTCTTGAGGATGAACAAACTCCTTACGGTGCAAAGGAGCCTGATAATAAGGCGTCTTGGCAAGATAAGCCCTGCAATTCAGAATGAACTCGACCGCAGGCTCAGGGTCGCAATTGGACTGTAACCGTACAGTAAGCACGGCTTTTGATACTATGAAATCAGAGATCCCCTCCAACTTTCATAGCATCTCTGCCATTGAACAGATGACCAACAGGTAAAAAACGAAAAGAGTCCTTATGCGCCCGTTTTATCCTATTGGTCGATTAAAGCCGCTCCCATTAGCCTATTTATTTAATCTGCCAGTCAGAACCAACCGTACCCGGTGAACCATGACTTGATATAGATTCCCGTTTACCTGGGAATGACAGCAAATGGCGCATTTAGCCCCTTTATGCCTGCCCCTGACTTGAGCAGGGGGCATTCCTGAGAAAGCAGTAATCCAGAAAGTGCAAAACTATAGTTTAGCCTGACAAGACCTAAAAGAATCCCCTTAACTCATCAAGCGTTTTAGATGTCTTAATAAACTCCTTAAACTTCTCCATCTTTTCGATAGACTCAAGCTTTTTTACAGAAGCCATAATCTTCAGTCCAACAGCGCCGTACTTTATCTCCAGCATCCCTTCAATCCCCTCAAGCAAGCCCTCACGCTTACCCTCACGCTTACCCTCAAGTAAGCCCTTACGTGTACCTTCCAGATAAAGTGTATCATTGCTTACATCAATCATTACAGGCATGTTCTCTACCTCCTTTTTTGTTGTATCGACAAGACCTCTAAGCCTTGACAGGTTTAATAACTCCAATACATATGTCTCTCTTTCCTTTGCTAGTAAATGCGATGATCTTGACACAATCCCTCTTACCGTCGCATTAGCGTCTTCTGTCCTGCACAGGATGGACAGCAGCACGTCCCCTAGATCATCACTGTCCTGGAGATCAAAACAGTTAATCTCTCTTATGTCCATTGTATGGTACCTGAACTTTAGACTTTCAAGTATCCCCTTACCCATCCTTAACTTTTTATCACCAACATATAGCAGCAATTGTTTGGGTGTCTTTTTGCACTGTTGGTGGATCATGCTAAAATAATCGAGCATCCGCCAGTCCATCTTACTGTCATTGTGGGATTGCAGCTCCAGGTGCCATAAGGAATTATCGGGAAGCTCCATCAGTAGATCCGGCTGTCTGTACTTGATAGAAGGGAACTGGACATCCAGAAACCTGGCCTCCTCAAAGCCGGTGATTATCTTAAAAAAGCGCTTGGGGACATCCTTCAAGATGGCCTTCAGCGTTAGGTCATATACAAACTGCATAGTCTTATTTTACCAAATAGCCAGAACTTTTTGTACAGACCAACTAACGGCGACAGGGAATACCCCATCACCGTCAAATCATCGGTGCTTAGTACGTGTGCACCTCACCGCTGTTGTTTGATTTACAGAGATAGCCCACCAGGTTGCGTTTTAGGATTCGTCTTTCCTTGGAAGCAGGCCATCGGGACGCTTTTACAAGTCAACCCCAAAGGGTCTGTGGTGGTCTCACCAGTAAGGGTGATCTGGACGCCGTACGCGCTTGACGCAGCAGCCACACCAAATACGCTGCCAATCCGGTTTGTATCGAGGGAGATATCAAAGCCGTCAAAGATTAGCATCCTCGTATGATAGGGATTGAGTTGCTTCTCAGCCTTTTTCTCTGTTGCAGTCAGGTCAATAGATGGACTTGACTCCATAGCAGCCGCAGCTGCGGTAACCTGGACAGCCACAGTTGCAAGCTCCGCCGTCATGTTCGATATGACGCAGTAGGTCGCATTAATGGTATTTGTATGCAGGTATGGCAGCGTATAGGTCACCAGATCAGGCGCTAAAAGCGCCACGGGGTCCTGGATCGTCCCTACGGTGCTGTCATTGTCTCCAAGCTGATTGTCTATCAGATAAAGCGTTACTACCAAATTATTCCTCCCTCCGCTTATCTCGCCGCAGGGTGTCCCTCTGAATTGGCCGTTGCAGTCAAAATTATACCATCCGCTAGTGCCGTATTTCTTTACATGGTTTACAACAACCCCCTTGGGCAGATAAAATTTTACCTGATTGACGCCAGAATGGACGCCTGTCAGGGTGAAAGACAAGGTACCGACGGGCAGCTTTGTGCTCGCGTTGCCTGTAGTCAGCCCTAAGCCGCCAAGGTCAGGGGTTGTAATTGAACTGATGGAGGCAATTCTTACAGATGGCTCGGCTGCCACGGTTATGTACTGCGAGTTAGCAGCGTGAAAAGACTCCACGTTGCCTTGTAGTCTATCGGGGACGCCATCGCCGTTGCCGTCGTAGTTGGGGTCGTTTCCGTTGGGGCCGTTCTCTTCTGTGGTTGCATTAAACGTCGCAGTGACACTCTTTGCTGCCGACATCGTTAGCGTGCAGGTTGAACTGGTACCCACGCAGTCCCAGCTCCAGCCGGCGAAGGTTGCGTTGTCGCTGGCTGTTGCGGTCAGGGTCACGGATGTGCCAACAGCAAATGAGGCGGAGCACGTTGAGCCGCAGTTGATCCCGGCGGGTGAGCTTGTGACGGTTCCGTCGCCTGTGCCGTAGATTGAAATGATCAAATTAACCAAAGGATCAACTTGTCCAGAACGAACGGGCCAAACAGAGGGGCTGAGGGACTTATCGTTGGCGTAGACGTAGCCATCGTCCATGCGGACGACCCACGCGTTGGACGTATTGCTAGCGTAGGTAGTAGACGACCAGTAGTAAATCGACTGCACATTGGTAAATGGATGGCCGGATGGAAGCGATGGGTTATACATTGCACGGTCGACCAAGCTAAACAGCTCTTTTCTGTTAGGCAGCCGCCAGTCGGTATAGCCATACGTGCCGGCCCCGCTGTTCATTGATGCAACATAGTCCAATGCCTCCTGCCATGTCTTATAAGTACCTGGAAGATTGGCGTCTTTGGTCCAGACCAGTCCCGTGAGGTTGTCAGTGACCGTCCCGTCGCTGTTGTCGGTAAAGCGCGGGTTTGGCCATGCCACGCCCTTCTGGAGCGCACCGTCGTCGCCCGTGGCGTAGGTGGTTGTCTGTCCGGTTTTGGGCAGGCTTACGGTAGCGGCCATGACTGTCACGGGTAAGAATAGAGAGATGAACAGTACAGCGAAAATAAGCTTCTTCAACATTGTTTCCTCCTTTTTTATGCTCTATCTTGTTTGCTTGTTATTTTTTTGTCTGAACTAGGATTTAACGGATTCAAAGACGTACAGGATTTATTAAAGAGTGCTTTATGGCTTTTTCCTGTTAATCCTTCCGGCCGTTTGGGTTTAATACTACTACTATCCTTCATCTTGTATGTCAATCCTGTACAATCCTGCATAATCCGTGTAATCATAGTTCAGACAGTCTCTATTAATCCTTTCCGCCATTTTGAGTCTGATACCAACCACTATACTTCATCATGTAAATCAATCCTGTATAATCCCATAAATCCTAGTCCGCCTTGGTTTCTATCCGACGCACAGGTAAGCGCTCCTTTATCCTGCCTATCCCTACAACGTCACTTCCAGTCTAAACGGTTGATTTCTGCGGTAACTTCAAATAACACCAAAGCATGTAAACCGTTTATTTTGCCATGTTCTATTTCTAAACTGTCGTTGTAGGGA
>PEAB01000051.1 GCA_002753395.1 Nitrospirae bacterium MYbinv3
AAACGTGCAACCTATTGTATCACTAAGAGCATTATATCTGTCTGGTCAATGGAACAATATTGTCGACCATCTAAAAAAGGCTGCATAATTCCCCATGAATTTCTTATGCACCCAATGCTTGTTGTATAGTGGACAGAGTCGATTATGAAATTGTATGGTATTATACTGTAATGAAACAAGCTGAACTAGGAGGTTTATACACTATGGAGATTGTTCAGGTACCAGCCTTTATCCTGATAGGTGATATCATGGGCTCTGTGGCGTTAGCAGACGTCTTGCCATTTAAGGAATACGCCGAAATTTTGCGGCAATTCAGCGACATGTCCTACGAGCTTGCCGAGCAGACCAAGGGGGTTGATCACTTTGACGTTCGTGGCGATGAGGTGTTGTTGATCATGCTCTGTGATGACAATGGCGATCAAGCCTACAAGGTAATGAATATAATAAACTTCGCTCGGATACTCAAGGTACGCTGGTTAATGAGCGATTTCAACAAGAACAGGATAACAGAGCAGTACAAAAGGCCAATTGACATTGCCATCGGTATTAATTACGGACGAGTCTTTATGAACGATAGGGGAGGTTACGAGGGCTATTCTATAAGTTTAGCAAAGAGGGTTGAGGGTACTGCACGTGAATATGGACACTATACGCGCATAATGTTGAGCAGGAAGGCTTATCAGAAAGCCATTAAGGCAGATATAAAAGTTCACTGGGTAAAGCCAAAAGAGGTGCACCTTAAGGGGTTAGCACTTGATGAGACTGTACACGAGATACTTTGCTTTTACGAATGGATGTACTGGAACGATGAGATTGGTCTCAACAAAAAAGAATTTCATCTGTGCGAAAAGATATTTATCAATGATTACTCTAACATATGGTTAGGGATAATGATTGCCAAACGTTGTTATCTAAACATAGATTTTCAAAAAGCCATTGATATCTTAGAGAAGGTGCTGTGGGTCAATAAAAACATACCTGTAGCCTGGGTGATGCTTGGCATGTGCTATTATGGTAAGGGCACCATCAATATACAGCATATGCTCAGAAGTTCAAAACACAAGGACAATATCTTAGAAGCAATAGAGGTATTTTATAAGAAGGCAGAGGTAGCCATAACAAATGCCATCGAGCTTGAAAGACACTACGATGAATTGTATATCGAGATAGGAATGCTCTATTACAACTGGTCTATATTGATTGAATTGGTACTGTCATTTAATAACTCTCTCCGTACACAAAACTTAGAGGACAACCTCAATACACTAAAAAAACAAGCATTGGACGCTATGATAAGCGCAGCCTTATATGGAATAGACAAGTTGCGCTGCGCCTTCTGGTTGTGGGTGTTGCGCGGCGAACGCAGCTACGAGTCGTTTAAGGAAATAGGGTATGAATTAGGGTGGTTTAAGAAGGATATCTCAGAGGAGGACTTGATATACATATTTATCGATAAAACTACACAATACTATCAAATGATCCTCTTGCCTCACTATCGCGTAAACGTCCTGCAATGCCTTGCCTTTGTCGTCAGGGATATCTTCAGTAACAAAACACTAAAAAACCCTTTTTCTGAAGATCAAAGCAACAACATGGTCACAGGTTTAGAATTCGCTCTGATATGCCTTGAAAAGGCCAAACGCATTGCCAGCGAGGAGATTGTAAAAGGAGGTGTCTACGCAGGCATATTTGACACAACCACTAACGCCTGCAACAATTTTGCATACTTAATGCCAGTAGACGATTACGTCAAACACTTGGATTGCTCTATCTCAGTGCTTAATGCGTTAATACCATCAAAAAGTTCATAGATCGTGATTACAGTTTGTCTTGGAATTATGATTTAGGTAATAGTTCACCCATATGCGTATTAAGAAGGTAGGGCTTTGCCCTCCCTCAGACCCACCCACAAGGGGACCAGCCCCCTTGACCCCATTATATCGCATGTTTATACACAATGTTTCTATCGTATACTGAACTATTACGATTTAGCTGATTACTATTAGGAAGACAAATCATAGTTCAAGACTTCAAGACATGGATTCCCAAAATTACTAAAGACCATCTTTATGTTATAATAAACGATGTTAAGAAATGCTAGAATAGGCTTGCGGTTAGCAATTGTCTTTGTGTTGTTGTTTGTGCTTTTTTCCAGCGTTTCTATCTTTGGTGTCAATCGAATCTCTTACATAGCAAGTCAGCTTCAGATGATGTATGACCATCCCTTCACCGTAAGTAACGCGATCCTGCGCATTGACGGAGACATAACTGAAGTTCGTTTAATTATGAGAAGAGCAGTTTATACGATCGAACACGATGAGATCTTAAAATATAAAAATCAGGTGATTCTACTTTTTTCCAATGTAAACAGGGATTTCGATATCGTAGAGAAGCGGTTTTTGGGAGATAAGAAACTGGTCAGCGATGCACGGCAAAAAGTGAATCTATGGTCCCCCTTTATTGAACATATCTTCATGTCATTGTTAGATAATAAGCCTGGCGAGGCACAGGCGATCATAAACAACGATAAGTATACTTCATATACCTCGGATCTGGAAATTAATGTCAAGGCTGTCTATGAGTTTGCTCTGAATAAAGCCGGTTCTTTTAATGCCAACGCTCAAAAAACAAGTAATGATTTTAAAAATCAGATATACATACTTATAACTATCACATTTATTTTTGGCATGATACTATCATTTATCTTCGTCAGGGGTATTACCAGACCAATACAACAGCTTATAAGCGCTACCAATGAAATAGGCGCTGGAAGACTGGATACCGTGATAGTTATCACCTCTACCGATGAGATCGGGAATTTGGCCGGATCCTTTAGAAATATGGCCGCACAACTAAAAGCTACCATCGCAGAGAAGGACAGAGCGGATTGGAAAAAGACCGGTGTTGCCCAGCTAAACGATAAGATGCGCGGGGAGCAGTCTATCACGCTGCTTGCACAAAATATTATTAGCTCACTTACTCAATACCTTAATGCTCAAATTGGGGCGATCTACTTAGTTGACAATGACAAGACGCTAAGGCTACACAGCACATATGCCTATAAAAAACGCAAAAACATATCAAATTCGTTTGTCTTTGGCGAAGGATTAGTGGGGCAGGCTGCCCTTGAAAGGCAGAGCATACTTATAACTGAGGCGCCTGATGATTATATAAAGATCACATCAGGTCTTGGTGAATCAGGTCCCGTCAACATACTTGTTACACCATTTTTATACGAAGGTCAGGTGATGGGTGTTACAGAGATTGGTTCACTCAGCAGGTTTACAGATACCCAGCTTGAATTTATAGAATCCGTTTCACCAAACATAGCAATAGCATTTAACGTAGCCCGCTCACGTGATACCATGAGGGAGCTTCTCCTTACCACACAGAATCAGGCTGAGGAGCTGCAAGTACAGCAGGAGGAACTGCGTGCCTCAAACGAGCAGCTCAACGAACAAACAAATGCCCTAAAGGCATCAGAGGCAGAGCTTCAAAGCCAGCAGGAAGAACTCAGGCAGGTAAACGAGGAACTTGAGGAGCGCGCAAAGGTGCTGCAAAAGCAGCGCGACGAAATAAAGCAGAAAAACATCGAACTTGAAAAAGCCCAGCAGATTACCACAGAAAAGGCAAAGGAGCTTGAGGTAACAAGCAGATACAAGTCTGAATTCCTTGCCAACATGTCCCATGAACTAAGAACCCCCTTAAACAGCATTCTGCTGTTGTCAAAGCATCTATCAGACAACAAAGAGAATAATCTCTCGCCTAAACAATTGGAGTGCGCTCAGACTGTTCATTCCTCCGGCAAGGATCTCTTGGCGCTTATAAACGACATCCTCGATCTCTCTAAGATAGAGTCCGGTAAAGTGGAACTACACATTGAGCCGCTGGGTTTTAAGGAATTAGCCACATCCATAGAGCGTACCTTTGGCCATGTCGCACAGAGCAAGGGGTTGACGTTAGACGTGGTTGTTGCACAGGACGTCCCGAACTCTATCAGGACAGACCCTCAAAAGTTAGAACAGATAGTAAGAAATCTTATCTCCAACGCTATCAAGTTTACAGAAAAAGGCGGGGTCACGGTAAAGATTTCTCGTATTCTCAATAGTTCAACAATACCTGGCATGGGTGTAAGCGCTGAAAACACCATTTCTATATCGGTCTCTGATACTGGCATAGGTATTGCTACGAACAAGCAGGGAGTCATATTTGAGGCATTTAAGCAGGCCGATGGTACAACGAGCAGGAAATATGGCGGCACCGGACTTGGCCTCACAATATCAAGGGAGCTGACAAGACTCCTTGGCGGACACCTGCACCTAAAAAGCGACGAAAACGCCGGAAGCACCTTCACATTGTACATCCCTGAGGTATTCAGGCCTGAGCTGACTCAACAGCAAGGCCACAGGTCTGAAACTAGATACGCCGCACCTGAGCTAAAATCCGGTGTGCCTGTCTCCCTTGAGCCACTTAATAATAAGCCCCTTTCTGTGCCCGCCTCACTTGACACTGATATTACAGAGGATGACAGGCAAGCCATCCGTCCTGGTGATAAGACTATACTCATTATTGAGGATGACCCTGTATTTGCAAAGATACTGTTTAACATAAGCAGAGAGAAGGGGTTTAAGTGTATAGTGGCTGGAGATGGCCAGAAGGGTTATGAGTATGCAAACACCTATATGCCGGATGCCATAATATTAGACGTTGGGCTTCCGGTGATAGATGGCTGGACGGTTGTAGAGCACTTAAAGGACTCCGCACAGACGCGCAATATCCCCGTGCATATCATTTCAGCCTCCGATAAGAACATTGAGTGCTTGAAGTCGGGTGTTATCGGATATATCACCAAACCGGTAAGTATGGAAAAACTCGACGACGCCTTTAAGAAACTTGAAAACACCTTCGCTCAAGAGGACAAGAAGTTACTAGCTGTCAATCTAGATAAGACACAGAAGGATACGCTCTCAGAGTTGATTGGCAGCACGGAGGTTGCAATCGTCTTTGTCTCTCCTGAAGAGGCACACAGGCTTTTGAAAACCGATCGTGTTAACTGCATTATCCTAGACCTCAGTTTCGATGAGATATCGGGATTTACCCTGCTTGATAAGCTAAAAGAAGAGGAGACGTTTAACGATATACCGGTTATTATATATAGCAAGAAAGCCCTCTCTAAAGAGGCCGAAATCAAATTAAACATGTACTGCCATAGACTGATTATCAAAAAGGTTATATCAAACGAAAGACTGCTGGATGAGATCGTGTTGTTCCTCCACCTTGTGCAGTCGAAACTGCCTGCGGAGAAACAGCAGATGATCAGCATGGTACACGATAAAGAAACCATCTTCAGAAACAAGAAGATCCTGCTTGTCGATGACGATGTAAGAAACGTGTTTGCCCTCTCAAGCGTGCTTGAGGACAAGGGTATGAATGTGTTGGTAGGGAGAGACGGCAGGGAGGGCATAGCGCAGCTTAAGGGCAATCTAGACGTTGATCTGGTGTTGATGGATATTATGATGCCTGAGATGGATGGCTATGAGGCTATCAGGGAGATAAGGAAGCTGTATGAGCACAGAGATCTCCCCATCATTGCGCTCACTGCCAAGGCCATGAAGGAAGACAAGACAAAGTGCATCGAGGCTGGAGCCAACGACTATCTGGCAAAGCCCATTGACGCCGATAGACTACTTTCCCTTCTAAGTGTATGGTTATATCAATAATAGAAATAAATGTATCCGTTTTTAAAAAACATAGTAAGAACTTTTATGGTTTCAAGACTATGGATTCCCATTTTCGTGGGAATGACAGTAATGGCTGTTTGTCATTCCTGTGTAAACAGGAATACAGAAAGCGTACATAGTTATCATAAAATATAAAGAAGTTCCAATGACTGTTATAGTTAGAATGAAATATTACAATGATACTGATTCTTTGTATATAGATTTAAGTGAAAAAACGAGTGTATCATCTTTTGAAATATTGCCTGGTATCGTAATAGACTTTGATGAGAGTGATAACATTGCAGGGATTGATATTGACAAAGCAAGTACTATTGTTAAATTAGATACAATGGACGTAGTAAATATTCCATATTGTAATGTAGGCAAATGAAAGATAACAAAGACGTAAATTCTGACGACCATAATGAAAATGAAAACATAGAGATCCGTATGCTTCTTGAGGCGATATTCCTCAAGTACGGTTATGACTTCAGAAACTACGCCAAGGCCTCTCTTAAAAGACGCATAAACCAGCGGATGACCCTATCGGGGCTTGAGAAGATCTCTGACATGATCCACAACGTACTCTATGATAGACTGTTTTTCGATAAGTTTCTCACCGACCTGTCTATCAACGTAACGGAGATGTTTAGGGACCCGTCCTTTTTCCTGTCAATACGTAATCGGGTAATATCTGAGTTAAGAGAACTGCCATATATAAAGGTCTGGCTTGCCGGCTGCTCTACGGGTGAGGAGGTCTATTCGATGTCGATCCTTTTAACAGAGGAGAAGTTATACGAAAAGACCCGCATCTATGCCACTGATTTCAGTCAAGCAGCTCTGAACAAGGCCAAAGATGGTATCTATAAGCTCAACGACATGAAAAAATACACATCAAATTATCAACATGCAGGCGGTATCGAATCGTTCTCCGACTACTACAGCACCAAATACGACTCTGCTATAATGAATCAGTCATTAAAAAAGAACGTAACGTTCTCTAATCACAACCTCGTAACAGACGGCGTCTTTGGCGAGATGAACGTTATAGTTTGCAGAAACGTCCTTATATATTTCAACAGAGAATTACAGGACAACGTCTTTAGGCTCTTTATGGACAGTCTATGTGAGGACGGCTTTCTATGTCTAGGATCAAAAGAGACCATACGACTGTCGAAGTACTCTGACAACTTTGAAGACTTCATAAAAGAAGAAAAAATATACAAAAAGCGCATGATATCCGATCAGACCGTTGATCCAGTTCCTCAGGTTGAGAGACTTGATGGTAGTGTAATCAGGAAAAGCTCCGTTCTCATCTCAGATGCTATAAAAAAACTTGATGAGTTGCAAAGCCTTATTAATACTGTTAATATAGATAGATGAACAAGAAATACAGGAAGAAGTATGAAGCCGTTGTGATAGGGGTCTCAGCCGGGGGTACAAATGCATTAAAAATGATATTGTCGTCTATGCCGGCGGATTTTTCCTTACCTGTGATCATAGTTCAGCATCTGCATCCAAATTCAAAAAACGATATGCCAGACTTATACAATGACTCATGCCGGTTAAAGGTCAAGCAGGCGGATGAGAAAGAAGGTATAGTTAGAGGCTGTATCTACTTTGCACCGCCCAATTATCACCTCCTGGTAGAGGATGACAGGACGTTTTCACTTTCCGTTGAGGCGCCTGTGAATTTCTCCCGGCCCTCCATCGACGTGCTTTTTGAAAGCGCCTCAGATGTATACGGAGCCTCTCTGATTGGCGTTGTCTTGACAGGGGCCAACAATGACGGAAGTCGTGGACTAAAAAAAATAAAGGACGGCGGTGGGCTGACTATCGTACAAGACCCCGATACAGCAGAGTATCCTTCAATGCCAACATCGGCAATCGCAGCCTCCAAGATAGACTACGTAGTACCACTTGAAGATATCGTATCTGTTATTGTAAAACTATCAGAGACAGGAGTTGGTTAATATGACGATTAGGAATAGATACGGGTGCAAAGAAGGGGAGGCTCTGCCTCCCCTCAGACCCCTCCGCAAGGGGACCAGTCCCCTTGACCCCACTAAAATATATCTTTGTTCCCATGAATATCTTATGCACCCTGTTTACATGTGTCATTCCTGCGAAAGCAGGAATATATCCTATCTCTTGTTTATAAGATAACGATATGAGATACGCAATTAAAATTTTTTATAGTTGAGATCTTGAGTTATCCATCCAAGTAGAAAAGGCTCTAAATGGAAAAGCAGAACATCCTTACAGTAGACGATAGGCTTGAAAACCTTCTGGTCTTAGATACCATACTTCAGAGTCCTGATGTAAACATCGTCAAGGCCACCTCAGGACATGAAGCCTTGTGGCAGCTCTTAAATATGAGCTTTGCCCTCGTCCTGTTAGACGTACAGATGCCTGATATGAACGGTTTCGAGGCCGCAGAACTCATCAGAAGGAACAACAAGACCAAGACCCTCCCTATTATATTCATAAGCGCCGTGAGTACAGAACAGAGGTTTATATTTAAGGGCTACGAAAGCGGCGCAGTTGACTATCTGGTTAAACCCATAGAACCAACAATACTAAAGAGTAAGGTAAATGTGTTTCTCGAGCTGCACAGGCAAAAACAATTAATAACGAAACAGTCTGAAGACCTGTACATGGCCAACGAATTTCTTAAAAAGACAACGGAGGCCCTAAGGATTGCTAACGAGTACAATAGGAAGTTGATAGAGGCAAGCCTTGACCCTATGATATCTGTAGACCCCGACGGCAAGGTAAGAGACGTCAACGTTGCTGCAGAGATAGTCACCGGCCGTTTAAGGAGAAACCTCATTGAGGCCGATCTGATTAACTACTTTAAAGAACCTCAAAAGGCGGCAGAATTTTATAAAAAGGCTTTTGAAAGCGGCACCGCTCACGACTACGAGTTAAACATCCTGCGCTCAGACGGCCAGATAACACCTGTATTGTGCAATGCCTCAGTATACAGAGATGAGACTGGTGCCGTCGTCGGTGTAATCATTGCAGCCCGTGACATTAGCATAAGAAAGTCGATGGAAGAGGCACTGATAGAGAGTGAGAGGAAATTCAGAGACCTGTTCACTAAACACAGCGCCATCATGTGCCTGATAGACCCCGATACAGGCAATATCGTCGACGCCAACTACTCGGCTGAAAAATACTATGGCTATCCTTTAGAGAAATTAATTAATATGAAGGCCACAGACATTATAGTACTTCCCAATGAACAAACCATAGAGGTGATCGGACAAGCCGCAAAAGGAAAAAAAGACCACTTCATATTCAAACATAGATTGGCCAACGGCGTTATTAGAGACATGGAGATCTACTCAACGCCTATAAACGTCAACAACAGGGTGTTGCTCTTTTCCATTATGCATGATGTGACAGAGAGAATTCAATATGAAAACGAACTTATGGAGTTAAATAAAAAACTTGAAAGCCTAGTCAGAGACGAAATTGAAAAGAGGAGAAAACAAGAGCAACTGCTTATACAACAGTCCAAGATGGCGGCTATGGGTGAAATGATAAGCGCCATAGCCCACCAATGGAGACAGCCGCTAAATGCCCTCTCTATTATCATTCAAGACATCGGAGACGCCTACGACTACGGTGAACTAGACAAACTATATTTAGAGAGATCGATAAATAACTCTGTCTCACAGATAACCTTTATGTCAAAAACAATAGACGACTTCAGGAACTTCTATAAGCCATTAAAGGAAAAGAAGCTCTTTGATGTAAAACAGGCAGCGATTAATGTTTTATCGCTGCTGTCCGCTCAACTGAAGAACAATTCGATATCGTATAGACTCGCCTGCCACATCCACAATAGGTCATTTGACGACTTAAACACAGAGATATGTTGTGAGGACTTTAAGATCTTTTCATATCAGAGCGAATTTGAACACGTCCTCCTAAACTTAATAAATAACTCAAAAGACGCCATCATCGAAAAAAGAAACCGGAAACTAATAGATGACGGCCTCATCAACCTAGATTTCTATAAGAATGACGATAAAATCACCATAAAAATAAGCGATAACGGCACCGGCATCCCCATTGAAATAATGGACAGGATCTTTGAACCCTACTTCACAACAAAAGAACTCAATAAGGGTACAGGCGTGGGCCTATACATGTCAAAGACAATAATCGAGGAAAATATCGGCGGAAGACTGTACGCAGAGAACATAGAAAACGGCGCTTCCTTCATAATCGAACTCGGCTGAAGTGGTGGTTTAGATGCGTAATACTAAGTTGCATTCAAAGAGGTATCTTATGTTTCAGAATGTAAGATGTTGTATTATAATGGGATCAAGAGGACTTCTTTGTGGCCGGGGTGCCTCACCCCTCCCCTTGCGGAGGGGGTTGAGGGGAGACAGAGTCTCCCCTTCTATACCAATACTGGTATGTGAACGCAACTTGGTATAATGATAGGGAACTCGTACACTAATGAGTCAAAATGCGCCAATTTAGTAATTTAATTACGGTTGTTATAACGTCTGTAGTCAGTATCCTAATGCTTTTTTGTGGTACGGCCTCCCCCGCATCAGGCCGGGGGCAGCGCGTGGTACTGCAACTTAAGTGGCTCCACCAGTTTCAGTTTGCTGGCTACTATGCGGCTCTTGAGAAGGGCTACTACCAGGAGGCAGGTCTTGATGTCAAGATCGTCGAGGGTGGCCCCAACATTGACGTAACGAAGGAAGTGGAAATGGGGCATGCCGATTACGGAGTAGGCACCTCCGGTCTCTTGATAGATCGCAGCGCTGGCAAGGATTTCGTAGTTTTAGGCGTTGTATTTCAACATTCTCCGGCGGTACTTCTGAGTACCCGCAAAAGCGGTATCCGTAGTATCAGTGACATTGCCGGCAAGCGCCTGATGGATACCCCTGGTTCTCAGGATATAGATGCCATGTTGAAAAAGGCCGGGATTGATTACTCCCGGCTGCATCGAGTTACACACAAAGGCAATCCCGCCGACCTAATTAATGATAAAGCTGATATGATGGTTGCTTACAGCACCAATGAACCCTTTGTGTTTGAACAAAAGGGTGAACCCTACGTTACCTTCTCTCCCCGTGCCTTAGGTATCGATTTTTACGGAGACAACTTCTTCACTACCAGCAATAAGGTCGACAAACAGCCCGAGCAGGTAAGCGCCTTTCGTGAGGCCACCATCCGTGGCTGGTACTATGCACTGTCAAACAAGACAGAGATCGTTGAGCTAATATTAGAAAAATATTCCCGTAAGAAGAGCAAAGACGCATTGATGTTTGAGGCTGTCCAGAGCGAGGCGCTGATCCAGGCAGATTTAGTAGACCTTGGATATCAGAGTCAGGTACGCTGGCAGCATATTGCCAAGGTATATGCCGAGCTTGGAATGATGCCACATAGTACGTACATCTCCGGTATCGTCTATGACCCAAGAAGGAAGGCCGACGTCAGGAAGCTCTGGATCACCATAAGCGTTTTCTGTGTGATCAGCTTGGCACTGGGTTTTTCTGCATTCGTCTTCCTGCGCCTCAACCGCAGGCTTAGGAGCCAGATATCAGAGCACAGGCATGTTCAAGGGATACTCACCCGTAACGACATTGTCAAGTCACATGTCGCCAGGATCTCTATAAAACTACAGAAGTGCATCACCTTTGAGGAGTTGTCGTATAAGTTTTTATCTCTTATTGCACCGCTGATAGGTGTAGAAAAAGGCACTGTATATATCTTTGACAAGGAGACAGAAAAACTCACACCATACGGTGGTTATGGTTACATGGGAGTTGACCTGATGACCTTTTCCCTTGGCGATGGTCTGGTTGGACAATGTGCTAAAGGTAGGATACCAATTGTTCTCAGTTCTCCAGAGGAGAGCGCTCTACGTATCAACCTGGCAATGGCGGACATAGCGCCCAGGACAGTTATACTGCTGCCTATCATTCAACATGGCCGGCTGCTGGGTGTTATTGAGCTGGCTTCAGTGAACCTTATCGATGAGGAGAGACAATCCATGCTAAATGAGTTAATGCCCGTTGTCGCTATAAACCTTGAAATCCTCTTGCGTAACTTGCACACCCAGTACCTGTTAGAAGAAACAAGCAAGCAGTCAAAGGAGCTCTTGTCACACAGAGATCAGCTAAAGGCAACCGAGCTTTGGTATCGAAGCATCATAGAGTCCGCCCCAGATGGCATGTTGGTTGTCGATGAACAGGGTACCATAATTTTGGCTAACCACCAGCTCGATGATATGTTTGGCTACAATAGGGGCGATCTGGCTGGCCAGAAGATTGAGGTACTTGTGCCCCCTGACATTGCTGTCAAACATGTCAGCCTGCGTGAACACTTTATAAGGTCTAATGACCCTGGTACCTTTGTCCCCTTTAGCCGGGAATTGCGGGGTTTTCGTAGGGATGGTTCTGAGTTCCCTGTTGAAGTGGGATTTGCCAAGCTCCCGGCCCTTGCTGGACAAGGATGCAGTGTGTGTGCAGCAGTGCGTGATATCACGCAACGTAAGCATCATGAGAATGCCCTGGCAAAGGAACGGAAGCACCTGCAACACATTCTTGACACCGCTCCAGTTGGTATTGTCATCTCAGAAGAAGGTGTTGCGCAATATGCTAACCCACGTGCCACTGAGTTGGTTTGTGCAAAGGCCGGTGTACCGGTCATCGACTTTTATGTTCGTTCATCGGACCGGCTGATAGTTCTGGAACTATTAGGACAGCATGGGGTTGTGAGGGATTTCGACGTTCAAATGTTTGGTCCCAATGGTGTGATTCGAGATATTGAGCTGACCCTATTGCCTATTGAGGACAATGGTAGAAGTGGTATTCTCGCTTGGATAATTGACGTTACAGGCCGTAAGCGGGTCGAGGAGATCGAGCGCTTTAACCGCCTTGCTACTGGCCGTGAGGAGCGAATCATCGAATTGAAAAAGAAGATATTGCCTATTGAGTTAGCTCCGGCCAAATAAAAATCAGAGCAATAGACATATGCTCTTGCCACACTATCGACCAAGTAAGTTTGGATTTTGGATAAGCTTACTACCTATTTAGTGTACTATTTTAGCCTGCCGGAGTAAACTACATAGGCAATTAGGATATTTCCAATATATTACCTCTTCCTCACTTCTTTAGTTGTTGCAGGTATTGCTCAAAGAGTCTAAGCCCTCGCTTTTGGCTGTCTCCCAGTTCATAGCCGATGATCTTCCAGTACTGGTACAGCATATCAACTGAAAGGGTGCTGGCATATGGGGAGTTGACAGCTATCTCGTGAAGGTTTGCCAGGGCATTACTCCTGGCTCGGTCAAGCTCATTCATCAGACCTTCTATCAAAGCTGAGTTTAAGCCCTTTTGAGCGATCCACAGGGCATAGACAAAAGGTTCGCCAGTATGTTCATACCATATGGTGCTGAGGTCGTAAGCGTAGACATCCTTTTGGTGCTGCCCTAGTCGTTGATGCTCTAGGAGGGCGTTGTCGCCTATGAGCAGATAGGCTGGATGCGTAGACAAACCTTCATTTAGGGGTACATCTGAGTCAATGAAACTACAGTCAAGACCATAAAACCTCTCTAATATGATATTTAATAGGGCAGTGGAGGTCTCCGACTGTGCGGTCGTCAGGATAGTGGCGGCGTTGAGCCTCTCTATATCCACGGTGCTGTAGAGGATGATGCTCATCACCTGACCCTGTGCACTTATACAATGGCCTTCTACGAGGTCGTACAGGTGAGGGTTTCTTATATACTCTATCGAAGAGGCCGGCCCAACGTCAATGTATCCCTGCCTCATAAGGGCATTTATCTTGGAAGGCACACCACGTACAAACTCATACTGTACCCTAGCAGCCCCCCCAACAAAGGACTGGGGACAGCATAGGGATTCGTCGCATAAAGAGGTAGGTGCAAAGCGAAGCTTTTCAAGGCAGTGAAAGATTGGGTAGAGGTTGGCAAAATCTATCCTGCCTATCCTTAATATCTCAGGGGCAGAGATAACCTTACCCCTTTATCACCCCAATGGGTTTTAACATGGCCACCTTCTTTGATATACCAGCCTCGTGTACGACGTCAACCACGTCTGTAACGTCCTTGTAGGCCTCTGACATCTCCTCGGCAAGCGTACCTCTGCCTGCAGACATAACCGTTATCCCGATGTCCTCCATCTCTCGCCAGATAGCTCGACCCTTGGCCTTCTTAATGGCCTGATGGCGCGACAGCACCCTGCCTGCCCCATGACAGGTGGAACCGAAGGTCTGCTGCATAGCCCCCTGTGTTCCAACAAGAACAAACGACGCCCGTCCCATATCCCCCGGTATCAACACCGGCTGTCCGATATGTTTGTAAGCACTAGCAAGCTCTGGATGTCCTGCGGGAAGTGCACGCGTGGCGCCCTTTCTGTGTACGACAAGTCTCTTGGACGCACAGCCGACGTTATGCATCTCCACCTTGGCGATGTTGTGCGCAACGTCATAGACGAGGCCAAGGCCAAGCCCTTGCGGGCTGCTACCAAAGACCTTTGAGAGCGACTCCATGCACCAGTGCATGACACACTGCCTATTGGCCCAGGCGTAATTGGCCGCTCCCTTCATTGCCGAGAAGTAGTCCTGAGCCTCCTGAGTATTAAACGGGGCACAGGCCAGCTCCTTGTCTGCTAGTGGTATCTCGTACTTCCTTGATGCAAGATTCATCGAGGATAAGAAGTCAGTACACACCTGGTGCCCAAACCCACGAGACCCCGTATGGATCATAACGGTGACCTGATCTTTGTACAAGCCAAAGGCATTGGCCGCCTGTTCATCGTATACTTCGCTTACGTACTGTATCTCCATAAAGTGATTTCCCGAACCTAAAGTACCCTGCTGTGCCCTACCTCTCTCATACGCCTTATCGCTTACAACGGAGGTGTCTACATCCCCCATGCAGCCGCCGGACTCGGTCTTTTCAAGGTCCTCCGGGCTCCCAAAATCCTGCTCTACAGCCCATCTGGCACCCTTGACAATGACCCTGCGCTGGTCGTCGCTATTGAGTTTCAATCGTCCGTGGGAGCCTACCCCCGATGGTACCTCTTTGTAAAGGACCCCAACGAGGTCCTTCATCCTTGGAAGCACCCTCTTTTTGTCAAGGTTGCTTCTAAGGAGCCTGACCCCTCAGTTTATGTCATAGCCCACGCCACCGGGTGAGATTATACCGCCACTGTCTATATCAAAGGCTGCCACCCCGCCTATTGGAAACCCATAGCCGGTATGTATGTCGGGCATTGCTAAGGAGGCCCCCACGATCCCAGGCAGCATGGCCACGTTGGCCACCTGGTGTATCGACTGGGGCTCGAGTAACTGCTCTAGACGCTTATTTACGTATATAAGACCGTGCACCCGCATCCCATCCTTAAATCCGATGGGCACCTCAAGTCTATTTTTGTCTAGCCTGTTAAGCTGTTCCATTACCTAAAACCTCCTTTTTTCATACGTCGCAGATCACTGTTGCGCAGTAGCCTTGTGGCTGCCTCTCTATGCTTAAGCGGTGGTATGTGGCGGCCTTTATCAGTATTCCAGGATTATGTCTCTGCAGATCAAAAGGCTCACCTCTCAACTCCGCCCTTAAGTGTGTACCGTCAAGGCCCTTGATGTCGACGGTTTTTCCTACAAAGCCGTCTACGTCAAACAGGTAGATGAGTTCGTTAAGCCATGCTATTAACAGTCTTTCCGTTGTTTCCTCAGTCAAGTCCACTGTTATTGTGGTGGAGCCGTTTACATCGTCAGTGTCGGTTATAAACGAATAAAGCCCTAAGGCAGCATTGGCGAATAACTCTTCCACGCTGCTACCATGCACCTTCAGGCCTATGTCACCAGCAATATCAATCTCCTCGTACCTGAGCATAATACTATCATAACATTAGCAGCCTCCCTTTGGAAAGAAGAGGAAGTCTGAGGGTGCATAAGAAAAACATGGGGAGTAAGTATTTGGTTCTTATGCACCCGTTGCGAACCCCTGCGGCAGAGGCAAAGCCCTCCTTATTCATCTTCACAGCCTTAAGTTTGGGGGAGAGTTTTAGCCGTTGCATGGTAGACGTATGAAGAAGCTGGTTCCTTTGCCTGTTTCTGATTTAAAGGTGATATCGCCGCCGTGTATCTTGACGATCCCGTAGCTTATAGCAAGACCAAGACCGGTGCTTATACCCACGGTTTTAGTCGTAAAGAATGGCTCAAACAAGCGGTGTTTATGCCCTTCGTCTATGCCGCAGCCTGTGTCGGTAAACTCTATCTCAACACAAGGCTTTTGCTCACACGAGAACTGCCGGGTTTTTATAAGCAGCGCCCCTACACCGTTTATAGCGTCGGCTGCGTTTGTGAGGACGTTGATAAAGACTTCTTCTATCTGTGTCGCATCTGCCTTTATTGATGGTAAAGATGGGTCAAGGTTAGTCTCTATGGAGATATTTTCAAAGTTTGATTGTTTAAGAATCTTTCTCAGGGGTCATGTTATGCTGTCTGAGGGCTTGTACAGGTCCTCAAGTAGCGCCTCTATGATGGCATTAACGTTTACGTCGATCCTGTTTGAGGTTATAGTGGATGAAAACCTTAACAGTCCATTTACTATCCTTGAGCATCTTTGAGCAGACTCTATGATCAGCTCAAGGGACTCTCTGTCGTCTGCATTGTCTGGAGATAAGCGGTTTAACATGATCGACGAAAACATGATAATACCAGTTAGAGGGGTGTTTATCTCATGAGCTACGCCAGCAGACATCCTGCCAAGGGCCGCCAGCCGCTCAGCCAGCCTCACCCGCTCCTCTATCAACCGCTCCTGCGTTACATCCCGGAATATCAGTATAGCGCCTACAACACCTCCCATGTTGTCCTTGATTGGGGCGGCGCTGCCCTCAACATACATCTTTATGTTGTCTTTGCGACTACCCATGCCCTTTGGGATTGAGATACAGCTTATAGAGGTAATAGGCTGCCCGCTGACAAGCACCATGTTTGCAAGATAGCCGGCCTCTCTGCCCGTATCCTCCGTTATGATGCAAAAGATATCGTTAAGAGGTCTTCCTAACGCTTCCTCTGCTGTCCAGCCCGTTAACGATATGGCATGACGATTCATATATGTTATGAGGCTCTTTGCGTCAATTGTGACAACCGCATCGCATATGCTATTAAACGTAGTAGAGAGCCACTCCTGACTCTCTTTGAGTTTTTTCTCCGCTGCGTGTTTGTAGAGCGCTATCTCTATTGCTATCTGTAGCTCTCGCTCCTTAAACGGTTTGATCAGATAGCCAAAAGGCTCGGCGATCTTTGCTCTCTCAAGCGTCTTTTTATCTGAAAAGGCGGTAAGGAAAACAAAAGGGATATAGAATTGTGAATATATCTGACTGGCTGCCTCAATCCCGTCAATCTCTCCGTTTAACTTGATATCCATAAGGACAAGATCCGGCTGTAGCTCTTGAGCCTTTGCAATGGCCTTCTTTCCCGTTGATACGATGGCTAAGACCTCGTACCCCATATCCTGTAGCCGTATCTCTATGTCATTGGCTATTACCCATTCGTCCTCTACTATCAGGATCCTTTTTTTTGACATAACCTATATACGTTCCTCTGTTAAAGAATGTCTTTTGAACTTAATAAGAAACTCTGTCCCTTGTCTGTGGCGTATCTCGATCTGTCCATTGAGCTGGTTCTCAACGAGGTTTACAACGAGATTGAGGCCAACTGATTTTGTTCGTTTGTAGTCCAGCCCCTGCGCAATTCCAACGCCGTTGTCGCTAACCGTCAGCTCACAGGCATTATCGTCGCTGCATAGGCGTAACCTGACGGATATCTCACCGCTTCTGGAATCAGGAAATGCGTATTTTATGGAATTAGTAATCAGCTCGTTGATTATCAACCCGCAGGGTATAGCGCTGTCAATCCCTATCATCAGTTCTTCTATTTGCAGGTTTAAACGGATTTTCTCATTGCTTATGCCATAGGAGACAAAGAGGCTGTCTATCAGGTTTTTGATGTAGCCCTTGAAGTTGATATTTGAAAAATCCTCAGAGCGGTACAGCTCTTCGTGGATAAGGGCCATAGATTGTATACGGCTTTCACTGTCTCTGAATATGTTTGCATACTTCTCATCCGTAACGCCTCTGGATTGTAGTCTGATGAGGCTTGAGACTATCTGCAGGTTGTTCTTTACCCTGTGGTGTATCTCGGTAAGCAGGGTCTCCTTTTCTTCTAAGGAGGCGTTGAGTTTCTCAGTCCGCTCCTTCACTCTTATCTCTAACTCGTTTTTGGCCTTTTGGATAGCCTCCTCTATGCTTTTGCGCTCTATGATACCAGCTAAGGTGTTGGCTACCGCAATGAGAAATACCTCCTCGGACTGATCCCTTTTATGTCCCACATTCATGTACAAATTGAGCACGCCAAGTATCTTACCGGCAGAAAGAATGGCAATAACGTAATGGCCGTGATCCTCCATTCCCTCAAACTTGATCTGATGATCGTCGTCAACACGGTCCTTAAAAACCATAGACTTGGCCGTTGCAGCAGCTCCGCAAAGGCATTTACCGAAAGGGAGCTCAGCACACACATGCACTAGCTCATCAGGCAGCCCTCGGTAGGCCTTCATTACTAAGACCTCAGGGTCATCTTCAACGAGGAATATGCAGCCCTTGGCCTGCATAGCTATCCAGGGGATAGAGAGTATCAGGTCCAGGATGCGCTCAAGTTGTTCTTTCAGAGAGATAGACTTCAACGAAATCTTTAAGATATCGCTTATGGCGCTTTGTATGTGGTAGTTTTTCTTCAGTTTTTCCTCTACACTCTTACGTTCGGTGATGTCCTTTATGACACATACAACGTCGTGAGGTTTCTCTGCACAGCCTTTGTCCTGCATTACAGAGGCAGAGAAAAGAGTAGATATCACGCTGCCATCCCTTCTTCTCAGGTATTGTTCCATATTGTCCGTGAAGTTACTCGTTGGACAGATCCTGGGACTGCACTTGTGTTTTGCAGCATCGACTGGTTGTTCGACGCTGGATTCTGTCTTATAAAAAAACACCGCCACGTCGTTTCCCATAAGCTCGTCTGAGCTATAACCCAGCATCTTACATGCGGCTGTGTTAACGGTCTTGATCCTCCCCATGTGATCGGTAACGATGAGGCTGTCGGTCATGCTGTCTATGATATTATTTACATAGTCTCTGGAGACAGTACTCTCTTTTAAGTTGACAATCATGTCATTAAACGCCTCGGTCAATTCACTGATCTCATCCTTTGAGCTTGGGATTGCTATGTTTTGTGAGAAATCTCCATGACCTATCCGGCCAGCCAATATGGACAGGGTTTTCAGTGGTTTGGACAGTCGTGCAACGGACAGAAATATCCCTATAACGAATATGCACGCGTCAAACCCAAACATTACAATCACCAGGAGCACCTCGTTTTTTTGGACAACCTCTTGTGTCGGCACATATTTGTAGTTGTACATGATTACCATATTAAATATGGCCGTGAGCAGCATAAGGAGTAATAAAACCCCTATCTTTCTTCCAATAGTGAATCTCATCATCTTCTATAATTATACTCTAAATAAGGTAACTTATGTCATAAACAGGGCTAACAGGGTGCATATAAAACTTATGGGTCGTTTTGTCATTGCCGAGCATGACAGGGCAATCCACAAGCTAATAGATTTCTGCTTTCGCAGAGCCTGACCCTGGCTTGAACAGGGGAATGACAGAATCTCCAACGATCTCTTATGCACCCGGCTAACAGCAAATCACGTCCCGCTATTTACGGCTGTCTAGCGGGTGAGCCCATCCTTTCTCTTGTTTTCTCTCAAATACATCTAATATATTGGCATTATCTATGATAAGCACGAGGTAGGTTGTAGATCCCCCGGCTATGTAGCTGGATATAGTATCCTTAAAGATTATTATGTGATCTATGAGTGGTTGTTTATGTGAAGCAGAATCGAGGCCGATTACCTGCATGTTAAAGCCATCCGTACCGAGTCTTGTATTGTGGACGGTGATTTCAACTCGGTCTTTATTTCTAACTATGTTTTTTGCAAGGCCAAACAGGGTGACCTTTTGGTCTTTTATTGATAACCAGGCCTCTTGTCTTTGTGCTTCCAGATGAGGATTATCGAATAGCTTGGCTACAGTTTTTCGTAGGTGCAACTGCTTGTAAGATGACTGTGTCTGAGACATTAAACTCGCGAAATCTTCTTCGTTTGGCGGCTCCTGCGCTTTTTTTGATTCTTCAGCGCCCTGTTCTGCTTTTTCCTGATGAGGTGCTTTGTACAGCGTTGTTAACCCTGATATGATTAGGATCAAGAGTGCTGCTTATGGGTCTGCCCTCATCGGTCACTGCTATCATGATGTTGGCTGGCTTTACATCTCGGTGGACGACCTTGTTGTTATGTGCGTGTTCTAGGGCGTCCAGGCACTGGCAGAGGATTTCAATGCAGGTTGCACGGTCTAATCTAAAGTTTCTAAACTCTGCTGGTAAGGTACCGGAGTCATTAGGGTTGTATCTGTGTTCGATCAGCTTTTTAAGGGTCACTCCATTGACGTACTCCATGATGATATAGAGTTTTGAGTCCTCCTCAAAACAGTCAAAGACCTCTATGATATTTGGATGTCTGAGGTCAAACTGAGTCTTTGCCTCAAGGAGAAATCTCTTACGTCTGTCCTCGTGCTCGCTGGTGTTGGAGAATAGGATTTTTATGGCGCGTTGTGCCTTGAGGTTTACGTGGAGTCCCTTATAGACAACCCCCATCCCTCCCCTGCCAAAGGGCTGTTCCTCTAACTCATAGTCTCTGATCTTAAGGGTTTCCATCATTCAAATATTAGGTAGATGTAATTATATCATAAACCTCATCCTTAGGTTCACCAGAAAAGGAGAGGGAGCACATAAGAAACTTATGGGAACAAAAACATACTTTAATGGGGTTAAGGGGACTGGTCCCCTTGTGGGAGGGTCTAGGGAGGGCAAAGCCCTCCTTATTTATTTTCACAGCCGTTAAGTCAACAGCATTAGGTCTGAGGGGAGGGGTTGCAAACCCCTGCGACAGTGGACAGAACCTCCCCTTCTTTGAAAAAACCCACGACTTTCTTATTCGCCCATCCTTTCTATTTACTTGATCTTAAATGGTGTGATATACTGATAAGTATATAATAATGGATGCCTCTGAAAACTCACTAAAATTAGGTAAAGATATTATATCAAAAGACTTTAGGTCTTTCATACGCCAAATAAAGAAAACCAGATATAGCGGCTTACTGTATAAATGCCCCCTGTGCCAAAGCAGCTTAAGACTTATGTATCCTTTACCGAAACAGTTTCAGTCTGAGATTGAAATAGAAGGCCGAACATATGCTCCCTCAAGTTTTGAGACCCTTAATATAGCGAACTATCTGTGTCCGGTGTGCGGCGGCTCAGATAGGGATAGATTGACGGCGCTTTACCTGGCAACTGTAAGGAAGGGTCTGCTCAATGTTCAGACCGTATTGCTTCACTTTGCCCCTGAGGTCTCTCTCACTGAGTATATAAAAGAGATGAACCTCTTCCAATACCGCAGCGCAGACCTCCTCAGAACTGATGTTGATGACAGGGTGGATATAACCAATATGGCTGGCTATGACGACTGCTCAATAGACTGCCTCATATGCAATCACGTCCTTGAGCACGTCTCCGATGACAAGAGTGCTATGCGTGAGTTGTATCGGGTTTTAAAAAAAGGAGGCTGGGGGATCGTACAAAGCCCTGTGCTCCTTGACCTTGTAGACACGTTTGAGGACCCCTCGATCACTACAGATGAAGGCAGGAGAAGGCATTTTGGTCAGCCAGATCACGTGAGGGTCTACGCAAAGGCTGATTATATCGGCAGATTATCTGAGGCGGGTTTTAGCGTCAAATGTATTGGCGTTGACCATCTTGGAGAAGACGTCTTTAAAAGGGCAGCCATAACCACTAAAAGCGTCCTATACGTTGTGGAAAAACGCCAGACTGTGAACGTCACAAGGACATACCTGCCCAATCTGCAACGATATCATTCTTACGTGGAGTCGATATTTCAGGGTGGGTGGCTCACAAACTACAGCAGGTACGTTCGTGAGTTGGAAGAGAGGCTTGCCATATATCTTGGAGTTAAGCATGTGATAGTGATGGCAAATGGGACGCTTGCACTACAGGTGGCCTATAAGGCGCTTGGATTGACCGGCGAGGTTATAACCACGCCCTTCACCTTTATTGCCACCTCAAGCTCCCTTGCGTGGGAAGGATTAACCCCGGTCTTTGTCGACATCGACCAAAAGACATACAATATAGACCCTGGCAGGATCGAGGAGGCCATTACAGATAACACGTCTGCGATAGTGGCGGTTCATGTCTTTGGTAATCCCTGCGCCCTGGAAGATATCCAGCAGATTGCATTAAGGCACGGTTTAAAGGTCATCTATGATGCAGCACACTCCTTTGGAGTTGGTTATGAGGGCAGGAGTGTCCTTGGCTGGGGGGATGTATCTACGTTGAGTTTTCACGCCACCAAGATCTTTCACACCGCAGAGGGCGGGGCTGTCGTCACTAATGACGATTGTTTTGAGGCAAGGGTCAGGAAGATGATAAACTTTGGCATCACAGGCCCTGAGAGCATTGTGACGCTGGGTATCAATGCCAAGATGAGCGAACTCCATGCGGCCATTGGCCTGAGTATGCTTGACGATATGGATAATATTATATGTCTTAGAAAATCCCGCTATGTAAAATATATAAACTCATTATCAGACAAGATAATCCTTCAGTGTCATAATCCAAATGTCTCCTATAATTATGCGTATTTCCCTGTTGTTTTTGAGACCGAGGCCTTACTGTTAAAGGTCGAAAAGGCGTTAAAAGAAAAGGATATCCACCCGCTAGGGTACTTCTATCCATCTCTTGATACATTGTACTTTTTGCAAAACAAAGAGGCAGCTCTTTCTATACCACATGCTCCTTCCCTTGTAGGAGGGGGCGCTCTTGCCATCTCCAACAGCGTCTCAAGACGCATACTCTGTCTGCCTATCTATGAATCCTTGGATATCAACGACCAAGAGCGTATAATAGAAACGGTCAACGGTGTTGTGAGAGCTTTTTATGGATTATAAGATAACTGGCGTTAAGACCTTTGAGTTTACCAAGATCGTGGGTCTGGAAAACATTGAGTTTGGAGAAAACATCATAATCGATGATTTTGTCTTTATCTATGCAACTAATAAGTTGAAGATCGGCAATAACGTACACATAGCCTCTTTCACATCCATAACTGGGGGTGGGGTGTGTGTCATTGAGGATTTTGTTGCCCTCTCCTCAGGCGTGAGGATAGTCCTCGGCACTGATGACTTTAAGGGCTGGGGGTTTGGAAACTCTACGATACCGGAGAGATATAGAAATGTAAAAAGAGGCAAGATACACATTGGGAAGTTTGTCATCATAGGTGTAAACTCTGTCATCCTGCCAGACGTAACCATTGGACAGGGTGTAACCGTAGGGGCAGGCTCCGTGGTTACAAGGGACCTTCAACCCTGGGGCGTCTACGTGGGCAACAAACGCATTAGAGAGAGAGACAGGGAATCGGTTCTAAGCAATTATGAGAGGTATATAGGGGATCAGTCCCCATTGAGCCAGGAAATCGCTGCCCGCTTAACCCCATTAAAATACAACCTTTAGAGGTGGTGACTGTAGTATGGGCAAAAAGACTGTATCCATAGCGATGCCGATCTATAACAACGGCAGTTTTGTAAGCGAGGCCATCGAGAGTTGTCTGAGTCAGTCCTTTCAGGATTTCGAGATCTGTATAGCCGACGACTGCTCAACCGACAACAGCGTGGACATTATCAGAAAGTATATGGATAGATATCCTGATAAGATTAAGCTCTGCGTTCAAGACAAGAACATGGGCAGGCACACTATTGCCATAAACGTAAATCAGGCATTCGATATGTGCGAGGGCCGCTACATAGCAATCCTTGAGGGTGATGACGTGATGCTTCCCAATAGATTGGAAGAGCAGTTGGAGTTTCTGGAAAACAACCCTGACTGCATTGCTGCAACTCATCAGTGTGAGGTCTTTGATTCACAAACGGCGCAGGTCTATAAGGATTTCTTTCGTTGGTTGAATACGAAAAACAGGACGACGGCTTATCTTATAAAATTTGGCAATCACGTGCACACACCCACTGTGATGTTCAGAAATCTGCCTCAAAGCCCTTTCCGGGTGAATCCATCAATCAAGAAGATGGTGGACTGGTATTTCTTTATAGAGATGTCTATGCACGGCAAGATTGGCCATCAAGATAGGGTGCTCACTAGATACCGGAGGCACTCAACCAATATATCCAGATCTGACTTTGTTGAAGATATCCTGTTGACACTTGCACTAGTTGAAGGAAACTATCCGCAGTACATATCGGAGGTGCAACAGTGCAGAGCTTACCTGTACTTTTCACAATTGAGGAAAAAACGAGACATAAAATATCTAAAGGCAATGTTCACAATCAATCCGCCCGTACTAGCCAATGCCCTCCTGTCAGCCTTAATTGAGAAGTAAACACAATGCTTTGGTAGACTCACCCGTCTCCCTCAGACCTATTAAGGCTGTGAAGATGAATAAGGAGGCCTAGTGCCTGTAGGAAGCGGTTTTATCAATCCTGCCCTCCCTATTTTTTTGCATCTTTACATCCTTAAGTCAACAGCATTAGGTCTGAGGGGAGGGGTTGCGAACCCCCTGCGTCAGTAGGCAGAGCCTCCCCTTCTTTGACAAAACCCACGACTTTCTTATGCGCCCCTCCCTATACACAGCTTTATTTATGTTCCTTCTTTTATATATAATAGCGATCTTAAGAAAACTAAGGCAAGGTAAGTAACGAGTAAAAGGAGTCAACTTATGTATATAGTTATGGTATCGCCAGAGATTGCACCTGTGGCCAAGGTGGGAGGGCTGGCGGATGTTGTGTATGGACTGAGCCGTGAGCTTGAGATTAGAGGCAATTCTGTGGAGATCATACTACCCAAGTACGATTGTATGTGGTATGACCAGATCTGGGGGCTACACGAGGTGTTTAGCGACCTGTGGGTCCCGTATTTTGAGCACTGGATACACTGTAGTGTGTGGTTTGGATTTGTTCATGGCCGGAAGTGTTTCTTCATAGATCCGCACATAGACAAGAACTTCTTTAACAGAGGGGTGTTTTATGGCCATTACGACGATGTTGAACGGTTTGCCTTCTTCTGCCGGGCAGCCCTTGAGTTTATGCTTAAGGCTGGCAAGCACCCTGATGTCATTCATTGCCACGACTGGCAAACAGGGCTGGTACCTGTGCTCTTATACGGCATCTACCAGAATCTTGGGTTGACCCATCCGAGGGTATGCTATACCCTGCACAACCTCAAACAC
>PEAB01000052.1 GCA_002753395.1 Nitrospirae bacterium MYbinv3
CCTGCTTTTCATCATGAACAACCCAAAGGATAGTAAATATAGATTCATCCCTGCCTTCCTCAAAACACTTAGCTTGTCGCTACAAAGGAGGATATAAAATGATTACACTTCAGGCATTGACATATTGACATATTTAAGTGATTATTTTATGATAGAATGATTGAACAAAGATCTTGGAAGGATGAATATCAATGAAGACAATTTTTATTAAAAAAAGTGAAGTGGAGAGGAAGTGGTATCGTGTGGATGCTCATGGGAAGGTATTAGGCCGTATGGCTGTGGTGATTGCCAGCTACTTGAGAGGCAAACACAAACCAATATTCACTCCAAACGTTGATGCAGGTGACTTCATAATAGTCGTAAATGCTGAAAAACTCGTCTTGACGGCCAATAAACTACAGCAGAAGATGTACTACCATCATACCGGTTACATAGGCAACCTCAAGACAGAGAGTGCAAAGGACAGGATTAAAAGGTCGCCTGAGACTATGATCAGAGACGCAGTGTGGGGAATGCTGCCTAAAAACAGGCTTGGCAGGGCGCTTATAAAGAAACTCAAGGTCTATAGGGGGGCTGAACATCCTCATGCAGCACAACAACCAGAAACTTTAAACCTATCATAAGGAGATTTTAATGACGGAGGTCAGATACACGGCAACAGGGAGGAGAAAAACCTCAGTAGCCAGGATTATAGTGAAAAAGGGTGCAGGTCAGATTACTGTCAACAATAGATCGGTCGACACCTACTTTACAAGAGAAACGCTACGGATGATCATCAACCAACCACTTGAGATAACCGGAATGGTCGGAAAACTCGACGTTGTAGCCAGGGTAAACGGCGGCGGACCAGCAGGACAGGCTGGAGCCATCAGGCACGGCATTGCCATAGCTCTCATTAACTCGGATTCCGACTTCAGACCCAAATTAAAGAGAGAGGGACTCCTAACCAGAGACCCAAGAGAAAAAGAAAGGAAAAAATACGGCCAAAAAGGAGCTCGTAAGAGATTCCAGTTCTCTAAGAGATAACTATGTGCTTATTTTTACGTATGCTAGAATGGGCATAGGGGTAAAAAACCGGTTGAATGGCCGTAAATACAACGCTATAAAATGCTAAAAGTAGTAATATGTGGGGGGAGTGGCTATACAGGTAGTGAGCTGTTACGGCTGCTAGTTAACCACCCAGATGTGTTAGTAACGGCTATAACCGCTGATCGCTTCGTAGGAAAGACCGTAACGGATCTGTTTCCACACCTCTACGATTATACAGACTATGTCTTTGAACCGTTAGAGAAGGAGACCTTGCTTGAAAAGGGTGAAGTGTTCTTCACAGCGCTGCCACATGCTGCTTCACAGGAGGTTGTAGACTATTTCTACAGAAACGGTAAGGCTGTTATAGACCTTTCTGCGGACTTCAGGTTAAAAGACCCCTTCGTATACCAACAATGGTATGCAACTCCTCACAACCATATAGAAACCCTAAAAGATGCCGTCTACGGCCTTCCTGAGATACACAGAGAATCAATCAGGGGGGCGTCGTTAGTGGCAAATCCAGGATGTTATCCAACATCGGTGATACTTGCGCTTTATCCAGCCCTGAAAAACGGATTGGTTGACGTAAATCACATAGTGGTAGACTCAAAGTCTGGGGTGTCTGGAGCAGGGCGAAAAGGGGAGGTCTCGTTGTCTTTTAGCGAGCTAAATGGAGGGTTTAGTGCCTATGGGGTTGCAACCCACAGACATACGCCAGAGATAGATCAAGAGTTGTCATGGAGTGCGCAAAAACCGGTAACGGTCTCATTTACCCCACATCTCCTGCCGGTCAACAGAGGGATATTGAGCACCGTATATGCAGAACTTTCCGCTAACGTAGACCTTGATGAGGTGTTGTCGCTCTACGAACGTACGTATGAAAATGACCCTTTTGTTATGGTTCTCGAAAAAGGTAGGTTTCCTGATATCAAAAACGTAAGAGGGACTAACTACTGTCAGATAGGTATTGCCATAAATAGGAAAAATACCTTGATTGTGGTAAGCGTCATTGATAATCTTATAAAAGGTGCATCAGGACAGGCCGTTCAGAACATGAATATTGTGTACAATCTTGACGAAACCACAGCCTTGAAGGCATTGGCAGTGCTGCCCTAGTTATCCTCATCGACCCTCTTACTGTTATGTCATGAGGAAGTGGGTATAAGCACTGTTTTAGAAGTATTCAACGAAGGAGGATAAAACGTGATATTTAAGAAGAAGTTTGCTTTTGCAGCATCTCTAGTAGCAATTGGGCTTGTCATTGGATTGATCCTCGCCTCTAATTTTAACATCCAGAATCAGTCTGTGGCACAGTCAAAGGAAGTCCCAGCACAAAGCAAGCTGCTACTTGAGCAGTTTAGCCGTGCCTTGACCGAGGTGACTGAAGTGGCCAAACCGGCTGTTGTAAACATCTCAACGCATAAGACTATAGATTTGAAGGATAACCCTATGGGGCGCTTTTTTGAAGATCCTTTGTTCAAGCGATTTTTTGGCGACGACAATCAGTTTCATTCGCCTAAAAAGCATGAGTCGCGGGCCCTTGGCTCTGGCGTAATCGTCAGAGATGACGGTTACATACTCACCAACAGCCACGTCGTAAAGGATGTTGATGAGATCAAGGTCATCCTCAACAACAAGACAGAGTACAAGGGTAAGGTTATTGGCACCGATTCCAAGAGCGATCTTGCCGTAATAAAGATTGATGCCAAAGACCTGCCAACCATAAAGATAGGCGACTCAAGCAGGCTGATGCCAGGTGAAATTATCCTTGCCATAGGTAACCCCTTTGGACTGAACCAGACTGTTACGATGGGCATAGTTAGTGCTGTAGGCAGGTCTGACGTTGGGATTGCTGATTACGAGGACTTCATACAGATAGATGCAGCCATTAACCCAGGTAACTCTGGCGGCGCCCTTGTGAGTACAAATGGCGAGCTTGTAGGCATAAACACTGCCATCTTCTCAACAAGTGGTGGGTATCAGGGCATTGGATTTGCCATACCAAGCAATATGGCTAAAAGCGTGATGGAAAGCCTCATGAAAAAGGGCAAAGTGGTGAGGGGATGGCTTGGTGTAAATATACAGCCATTAACACCTGAGCTATCTAAATCGTTTGGGATTACCGAGAAAAATGGTGTGTTGATTGCGGACGTTATTGAGGGTGGACCGGCTGATAAGGCTGGTGTTAAGCGAGGTGACGTTATCATAAAGGTAAATGGCAAGGAAAGCACGAGCACGAGGCAGTTACGAAATGTGGTATCTTCAATAGAACCTGGTTCGAATATTGACGTTACGGTGATTCGTGAGGGCAAGGAGCTTGTTTTAAGTGTCAAGGTTGGAGAGCTGCCAGATGAGAAGATGGCTGCCTCGATGCCTTCTATGCAGGATTCTGAGACCAAAATGCGTGGAGTAAGCGTACAGAACTTGACTCCCTCTCTGAGGGAGAGGTTTAATGTACCGGCCAAGGTCAGTGGCGTAATCGTTACTGGCATTGATGAAGACAGCCAGGCAGCATCAATCTTACGCACCGGTGACATTATCGGAGAGATCAATAGAAAACGCGTCAGCAACGTCAACGATTACGAAACCGCTGTAACCAACATCAAGAAGGACGACGATATCCTGCTGCTGGTCTACAGGTCAGGGGCTTTCATTTATGCGACGCTTTCTAACAAGAAATAAACTGTAAAAAGACTACGTTTTAGAGGGGTTAGGGGTTAGAAGCTCTAACCCCTAACCCCTCTTTGTATACTTGCGGGCTGGGTATTTGTGTTTTTCTATTGTTTACTTCATCTAAAAGGTTGTGAGCATTTCTGCCTTTTCCAACACTTCATCTATGTCCCTCACTCTTGTTTTAGATCTTTCATCTATGATAAAGACCTTTAGATCTGCATCAGAGTGTGCTTTGTGATCACGCAGTCCACATCTCGGTAAACATAGCCTCCATTCTACTCCAAAATCCCCACGACTTTCTTATGCACCCTGAACTATTACCTATTATGAAATATTGCTTGAAAAATGCTATAATGTATCATTTGATGAAAGAAAGGAGGCGTTAAATGAGCAGTTCTATTGTAACACCTGAGTTGAAGGAAGCAATAAAAGATATATTGCCTATGTAGTTTACTCCGGTAGGCTAAAGTAGTACCCTAAAATGTAGTGAGTTTATCCCAAATACAAACTTACTTGGTCGATAGTGTGGCAAGAGCATATGTCTATTGCCCTGATTTTTATTCGACCGGAGCTAGCTCAATAGGCATTAAAGATATTATTGTGGAAACACTTAGCGAACTATCCAAAGAACCACCGGACAGACTTACGCTTTACTTCTATCACTTTGTTAATGACTTCAAAGATTTTAAGTCGCTAACCAATCGCAGGTTTGAAGAGATAGAAATACGATTAGACAGGATAGAAGATAACATGGTCACTAAAGATGATATCAAGGACATGGTAACAAAAACAGAGTTAAGAGATGCGCTTAAAGATGTTGTTGCTATGGTAGGTGTTAGTGTTAGGTGTATTATTAGGGAAGAGCTTGAAAATAGACATTAATACACAGCGATTCTCACTGATAATGAATGTAACTTATTTATATATAAGCAATATACTATAAAAACACCGCGAAAAATATTTTTCATATACACAGTAAAATCCTTATAAAAAGCCATTCTGCAAATTCAGTGAGAATTGCTGATTAATACAGTTGAAAAATAACGATCTAAAGGTGTAATATCATAGGAAAAATAAAAAATGGAGATGACACATGGCCGATACTGATAGTGTGAAAGAAGGAAAGCAGTTTTATTTTGACGTCCCTGCTAAGAACGAGGCGTTTTTTCTTAAAGGCTCAAATGCCCTTGACTGGGGCATGAAAAACAGACTATCGAATATTTTCAATCCTGCCTCTGGCAAGACCGTGATGCTGGCAATTGACCACGGGTACTTTCAGGGGCCTACAACGGGGCTTGAACGTGTGGATATCAACATCCTGCCGCTTCTTCCCTACACCGACACCCTGATGTTGACCCGAGGGATATTACGCACAACAATCCCGCCTGCCTATAACAAGGGAATCGTGATGAGGGCTAGTGGTGGTCCAAGCATCCTAAAGGAGCTCTCCAACGAGGAGATAGCTGTCGATATTGAGGACGCAATCCGCCTCAACGTGGCAGCAATGGCAGTGCAGGTATTTATCGGTGGGGAGTTTGAGACAAAATCCATACACAACATGACCCGCCTGGTTGACATTGGCAACAGGTATGGGATACCCACCCTAGCAGTAACCGCTGTGGGCAAGGAGCTGGTCAGAGACGCCAGATACCTGCGTCTGGCCTGTAGGATATGCGCAGAGCTTGGCGCTACCTATGTCAAAACTTACTATGTACCCGAGGGGTTTGACACGGTAACGGCTTCTTGTCCTGTGCCTATCGTTATGGCCGGCGGGAAGAAGATACCTGAGCTGGACGCCCTGATAATGTCTTACAATGCTATACAACAGGGCGCTAGCGGTGTTGACATGGGACGAAATATATTTCAATCAGATGACCCAATAGCTATGATTCAGGCGGTGCGAAAGGTGGTTCACGAGGGTATGAAACCCGAACAAGCCTATGAACTATACAATACACTCAAAAACGCCAAGGTCTAAAGAACATTAAAGTCACATAAGGATGCTATGGAAAATAAATGGAATGATACTGAATTGCCCGCCACAGACGACCTCGCACAAAGGATCTATACAAGCAGGCTGCTCGGTGTAGAAAGGCAGCTCATCATGCATGGCGGGGGAAACGCCTCTGTAAAGACGACTCATACAAACATACTAGGAGACTGTAGAGCAGTCATCTACGTTAAGGCCTCTGGCGCCGATATGGCCGTCGTTGGGCAGGAGGGTTATGTTGGACTGGAGCTTGATTACCTAAAGAGGTTGAGCACCCTGGATAATCTGTCAGATGAGGATATGATAAATGAAATCAGAACGCACGTCCTTGATTATCGTTGTCCAAACCCCTCGCTTGAAACCCTCATGCACGTCTTTATCCCTTACAAGTACGTAGACCATACGCATCCCGATGCGATCCTGACGTTGACCAATCAGGCTAATGCCGACGCCCACATAAGGAACGCTTTAGGCAGCGACGTCGTTGTCCTTAACTACATAACGCCTGGCTTCAAGCTGGCAAAGGCTGTCTACAAGGCCCTTTCAGGCAGTCCACACTGTAGGGCGATTGTGCTTATGTATCATGGGTTGATAACCTTTGGGGAGAGCGCAAAAGAATCTTATGATTTAACCATAGAGCTTGTCCGTAGAGCCAAAAAATATATAGAGAGATTCTCTGTCAATGCAATGTCAACCACCACTGTTGAGATGGCCAGACTGCGATATAATAAGATAGCACCCATTGTTAGAGGATTATTGTCCTTAAAAACTGAGGACTCCTACCATCGGGTTATCCTTAATCACCTCTCAGGCGAGGATGTCCTGACCTTTGTCGAATCAGAAAGGGGCAGGGAAGTTGCCCTGACACCCCCCATCACCACGGACTATCTCGTAAGGACAAAGGCATTCCCCCTGTGGATAGAAAATCCAGACTTCGATAACATAGGGCAGCAGTTGTCTGAGGCAATACTAAACTATAAAGACCAGTACGAGGCCTACGTAAACCGTCACAAGATGCAGGATGGCCTAAGCGCATTTGACCCTCTGCCTCGAGTGATATTTATCCCAGGCATTGGGGCTATTTGTGCAGGGAAGGATGCCGGCTCAGCAGGGATTGCTTCTGATATTACCGAGCAGTCCGTAGTGGTAAAGGGCGCCATTGCCTCAATGGGCACTTATAGGGCGATTGAGGAGTCTGAAGTGTTTACGATGGAGTACAGGCACTATCAACATGCAAAGGTAGGTGCAAGGGTAGAGCCTCCAATGTGTGGGCACGTGGCTCTTGTTACCGGTGCCGCCGGTGCAATTGGCAGCGCCATATGTCGTGAGCTATTGGAAAATGGCTGTTGTGTTGCAGTTACCGACCTTCCCGGTGAGGCACTGGATAGGCTTGTTGAGGAACTTAGCTCTCTGTATTATAAGCGTGTGTTGGGCGTCTCAATGGATGTTACGGATACCCATTCCGTCGGCCAAGCCTTTGCTAAGACTGTTGATGTCTGGGGTGGGGTTGACCTGGTAATACCCAACGCAGGGATCGCTATGGTCTCTATGCTTGAGAACATGTCGCTTGAGACCTTCAGGAGGGTGGAGAGGGTCAACATCGATGGCACCCTCACTGTACTGAGCGAGGCAGCCAGGCTCTTCAGGCTTCAGGGTAGTGGTGGAGACATAGTCCTGGTTTCCACGAAGAACGTCTTCGCCCCTGGGGCTGGTTTTGGGGCATACAGCGCCACAAAGGCGGCTGCTCATCAGCTTGCCAGGATAGCCTCGCTGGAACTGGCCTCGATAGATGTACGTGTCAACATGGTCTCACCAGATGCGGTGTTCTCCGATGGCAGCCGAAAATCCGGTCTGTGGAAGGAGATAGGCCCCGATCGTATGAAGGCACGAGGGCTCGATGAGAAGGGATTAGAGGATTATTACGTAAGCCGTAATTTGTTAAAGGCGTCTATAAAAGCCAAGCACGTGGCCAGGGCGGTGTTGTTTTTCGCAACAAGGCAGACGCCAACCACCGGTGCAACTATCCCGGTAGATGGCGGTCTGCCAGACGCCACTCCCAGGTAAGTAGAGGGATAGCACTGCTCCCATGAAATACTTATTTGCCCTTAATTGTTAACCTGTACTATAAACTATATACTAAACTAATGGAGTTTGCAAAAAGATTTGACCTTGACATCCAATAATATGAAAATGTCATTCCTACGAAAGCAAGAATCTATGCGTCTTGACGGGATTACGGAGTGGATTCCCGCTTTCGCGAGAATGACAGCAAATGGCATTTCTATCTGTTCCATGCCTGCCCCTGGCCTGAACAGGGGTCATTCCTGCGTAAGCAGGAATCCAGAAAGTGCAAAACTATAGGTATTAAGAAAGGAGGGCTTTGTCTCTAACACAGGAGTTCGCACCCCCCCATCCCTCAGACCCGTCCACAAGCGCTACACTCATTGATCAGACCGCTCCCTACGGTCGCTGCGAGTTCCCTTGTAGTTTGCATAATTTATGTGTTTTTAGTATAATGTAGCCTTTAGATGGTTGTATAATGATATTTATGATAGAATAGCTGCATATAAACACATCCAGGGGCTAACTGCATTAGCTTTTAAAATGGTAGTTTTAGAAAGGCTCTAAGTAAGGCCTGTTTGCAGAAAAGGAGTAGATGATGAGACACATTGGATTGGATGCGGGATCGGTTAGCGTCAAGATAGCCGTTTTCGACGACAACGCAGATCTCGTTGACAGCGTATATGAAAGACACCGGTGACATCCCTTAAGCGTTGCCTATAGGCTTTTGAAAGAATTTAATTGCCGCGATTCAGCCCTATCACTAACCGGTTCAGCAGGGAAACTTGTTGCAGAGGTACTGCACATAGCACACATAAATGAGATAGCAGCCTGTGCATATGCAACAAGAAAGATGCTGCCTGACGTTAAAACCATAATAGAGATGGGTGGTGAGGACTCTAAATATATAATACTTCAGGATAACGCAATCAAGGATTTTTCGATGAACTCTGTTTGCGCAGCCGGCACTGGTTCGTTTCTGGACCAGCAGGCTGAGCGGATGAGATTAACTATCGAGCAGTTTAGCGAGCTTGCCGCAAAAAACAGCAGACCCGCCCGCATTGCTGGCCGATGCAGTGTCTTTGCAAAATCCGACATGATCCACCTGCAGCAGATAGCAACACCGGTGGAGGACATAGTGGCCGGTCTTTGCTTTGCCGTTGCAAGGAACTTCAAGGGCACCATCGTAAAGGGCAGACCCAGTGTACCGGAGGTCTCGTTTCAGGGAGGAGTGGCCTTAAACGTGGGCATGGTTAGGGCCTTTAAGGAGGTATTTGGCTTTGACAACCTGATCGTACCAGAGCGCTGTGCACTTATGGGCGCCATCGGCGCTGCCCTAAAGGATATGGACAGCGGCAACCTGTATAAAAACGTTGCCATAGAGGCACTGCATACCTACATTGGCTCGCTCAAGCGTTTTGAAAAGGGACGCCCTCCCTTAGTGCAGGAAGGTGATGAGTTCTACCAGAGACACATCAACGAAAGGTCAAAAGTCTCGCTGAATCCGCTTCATCAAGTGCACGCGGGTGACAACGGCAGCTCTGCGAAGATCAAAGCATATATGGGTGTCGACATCGGCTCTATTAGTACAAACCTTGCCGTAATCGATGAGGATGGCAACCTCCTGGCCAGAAAATATCTCATGACAGCCAGTAGACCCATAGAGGCTGTTATGACCGGTCTCAGGCAGATAGGTGAGGAGGCAGGAGACGACATACAGATAATGGGCGTGGGCACCACTGGCTCTGGCCGATACATGATTGCCGACCTCATTGGGGCCGACATCGTAAAAAACGAGATAACCGCTCAGGCCGCCGGTGCCCTGTCTATAGACAAATCTGTGGATACGATCTTTGAGATAGGCGGGCAGGACTCCAAATACATCGCCATCGAGGATGGCGTGATCGTTGACTTTGAGATGAATAAGGCCTGTGCCGCCGGTACCGGCTCGTTCTTGGAAGAACAGGCGGAGAAACTCAACATTTCCATCAAAGAAGAGTTTGCCCGTTTTTCGCTCTGTTCAACCTCCCCATGCAGCCTTGGAGAGAGGTGCACCGTGTTTATGGAAAACTCCCTGATGGCCAATCTCCAAAAGGGTGCAGAGAGGCAAGACGTCTTGGCCGGCCTGGCATATTCTATAGTTGAGAACTATATAAACCGAGTCGTTGCGGGTAAACGTATTGGCAAAAACATATTCTTTCAAGGCGGTACGGCATACAACAAGGCCGTCGTTGCGGCGTTTGAAAAGTTTACAGGACGCAGGATTATCGTCCCCCCCAACCACGACGTCACCGGGGCCATAGGCATGGCGCTCATCGTCAGAGATCAACAGAGAGAGGCCGAGGAAAAGGTATCTGCCTTTAAGGGGTTTGATATCATCAATCGCTCCATCGACATTACGTCGTTTGAGTGTAAGGCGTGTTCCAACCTGTGTGAGATTAACCGCGTAAGTCTACAGGGTGAAAAAGGACACCTCTTTTACGGCGGCAGATGCGAGCGCTACGACATAAAAAGAGACAACTCCCACGGCATAGAAGACCTCTTTGTCTTTAGAGAGGAGCTCCTGCGCAGTTACTACAAACCCGATATGGCAAAAGGGGCTGGTCCTGTCATAGGCATCCCATATATATTCCTGTTCCACGAGTATCTGCCATTGTGGTGCACCCTCTTGTATGAGCTTGGCTTTAGCGTGGTTTTGTCGCCAAAGACCAACAGACAGGTGGTGAACCTCGGCACGGAAACTGTACTCTCGGAGTCATGCTTTCCCGTCAAGGTCGCCCACGGACACGTAAGATACTTGATGCAGACTGGGGTTAATACGGTCTTTCTGCCATCCTTCATCAACGTAAACAATGGAGGGGACGACTTCTCAAAAGGCTCGCCCTGTCCCTATACCCAGACAATTCCTTATCTGGCCAAGGCTGCCTTTAGAGAGCTTGAGGTTATCAGACCGATAGTTGATCTTACCAGAGGCGACGGATTTCTCATCAGCGAAATCCAGAACAGCTTTAGTTCGTACAGACTATCATCATCAAAGATCAAAGGAGCCCTCAAGAAGGCAAAGGCAGCACAAGAGGAGTTTTTTGTAAAACTGCGTCAAAAAGGCAGGAGTGTTGTGGATTCCTTAACGGAGCGGACGATTGTGATAGTGGGGCGGGCGTATAATTCCTTTGATCCAGGCGTGAATCTACAGATCCCGCAAAAACTTGCCACCATCAGGGTCGCCTCCATCCCAATGGACATGCTCCCAACAGAGGGGATTGACATAAAAGACCGGTGGAGAGACATGTACTGGAGGAGCGGCCAAAAGATAATCAGAGCTGCCCGATACATAAAGTCAAATCCCCTGCTTTATCCAATATACATAGGAAATTTCAACTGCGGCCCCGACTCGTTTATCCTCAAGTTCTTTAGAGAGGAGCTTGGTGACAAGCCCTTCCTGCACCTTGAGATCGACGAGCATAGCGCCGACGCCGGGGCAATCACCAGATGCGAGGCGTTTCTGGACAGCATCGAAAACAGGCGTTTAAACCAACCGGTCACCACTGTAAGGTCGGCAAAACCTTCCAATTCCAGGAGGTCTCTGGCAGAGACAACCGTCTACATACCGCTGATGTCCGATCACTCCTACGCATTGGCTGCAGCCCTTCAGCACTGCGGCGTCAGCTCCGAGGTGCTTCCCAAGACGGATGCTGAGGCATTGTCGTTAGGCAAGAAACATCTATCGGGGAAGGAGTGCTACCCATGCGTTGTAACCACAGGAGATGTCATTAAAAAGGCTACCTCCAACGGTTTTGATGCAGAAAAGTCGGTTTTCTTTATGCCAGGTGGTACCGGACCATGCAGATTTGGTCAGTACAACGTACTTCAAAGACTCATATTAGATAAGCTCGGCCTGCAAGACGTAAAGATATTTTCACCCGTGCAGGACATCTCATTTTATAAAGACTTGGGAACTGTAGGAAAGGATTTTTTTGCTCGCACCTGGCAGGGCATCGTGGCCATTGAACTGTTGATCAAGTGTCTGCATGAGACAAGACCCCACGAGCGGCAGCAAGGTCAGGCTAAGGAGATCTATGACAGATACTTACAGCTCCTGTATAACACGTTGATAGGCAACAACGGCTCTATAGAAGGCGTATTGAGTCAGATGCGTAAGGACTTTGAGGCAATACCCAAAAACAGCGACAAAAAACCAGTTATCGGTGTCATCGGTGAGATATTTGTCAGGTCCAACAGTTTTTCTAATGAAAACATTATTGACAAGATAGAGTCACACGGTGCAAAGGTCTGGCTTGCACCGATGGAAGAATGGATATTCTACGTCAACTACATAGCATTTAAACATGCCTTGATAAAAAGAGATTATTCTGCTATAATGGATAGCTTTGTAAAGCGGGTCTATAAAAAGAATATAGAGATGAGATATCACAGATACTTTAAAGGCTTCCTACAGACGCTGCATGAACCAGATACACGTGATATAGCGGCTAAGGCTGCACCATATGTAGATGAGTCATTTGAAGGGGAGACCATATTAAGCATCGGCAAGACCATCGACCTGATCGAACACGGGGTGGCTGGTATTGTAAACGTGATGCCGTTTGGCTGTATGCCAGGGACAATTGTTACAGCCCTCTTGCGCTCAATAAGCAGAGATTATGGTGTCCCCTGTATTAGCGTTCCCTATGATGGCACCGAGTCAAACATGACAGCGCTTCAGCTAGATGCCTTCATCGAACAAGCAAAGAGTAGAGCTTGAAGATAAATGATTACTGTATCCTCTTTAAAAAGCAGGGTAAAAATGTTCATGGTTTCAAGACTATGGATTCCCACTTTCGTGGGAATGACAGTAATGAGTGTTTTCCAAATATGTCATTCCTGTGTAAACAGGAATCCAGAAAGCGTAAAAGCATAGTTACCATGAAATATAAAAAAGATACTGGTTACTTGTATATTAAATATAAGGAGGTGATTAAGTGGGCAATGTAAAGAAATGGCGTAAAAAGAAGATGTCAAAACACAAACACAAGAAACTACGTAGAAAGATGAAGTTTTCCCGTAGGAGAAAATAGATGAACAGGATTCCTGCTCTAACGGTCTCTTGGCAGCAAGCAGGGCAACAAGGGCAGGGATGACGTTTAATAAGACATACGCTTATAAGCAGTCAACTCTGGAACGGTAAGACAGGGGTATATTAGAATATCGGCGGTGTGTCTATAATGCTGATTGTGTGCTAAAGCGTGTAACTATTATACCAATAAACGGCATATGTGATATGTAGGAGTCCAGGGATATCTTCTTTACGGTATTGGAAGCAGCAGACGTTGGAACGGTCTTACTGTTACAGCCTTTAACACCGCTTGCATGTATTAGGTATGAGAGGTTATCTTGTTTTTTTATAATACCGAGATGTCCAACAATCTCATCTCCAGAACGCCTCTCCGGGGCCTTTACGAAATAGAGGATATCGCCGTCTTGTAGTTTAGACATCCCTTCTCTGATACCATGAGGGGTAAGGACGGTAACGGTTTGTATAGTCCTGGCGCCTCTGATGTTTATTGTTTTACCTATATCCACCGTGATGTCCTCCCCCCACTTACCGCTCTGTATCATGTCCATACCGTACTGAAATCTATCATCATAGTTTCGGACATTACCGTTTTCATCCAGCGCCCCTTTGTCCTTAAACCTTTTGTCAAGGGCAATCTCTGTGGACTCCTGCGGTGTGCGGCCAAAGGCAAGCTCTACGGAACGAAAGACGTGGTACATACAGTCTATCAGGGAATCGTACTCGATCACTTTTTTTCTGACGTAGGTACCAAGCGGGTCAGGGTCGTAGGGTACGCCAACGAACTGTTCCGCCCAATAGGCTATCCGTGAGCCTATGGGTAGATCCTGTATTTGTTGTTGAGTCATTAGTATCGTCTCATGCGAAAACGCTAGCATAGGTGCAACATTAGCAAACATCAGCAGGAATAAGATAGATATTTGTAGCCATGATTGTGCAGAGGCTTTTTTGATGATGTATTTTATCATAAGTCTCAGGGATTGTCTGATCTAGGATTACACAGATTAAACGATTTGCAGGAATAAATATTTGAAACGATCCTGGTAATCCCTTAATCCGTTAAAACGTTGTTCAGATACTTTATAAACAACCACGGTGGACATTTACTGGGTTAAGGGGACAAGTCCCATTGCGGGGGGCTGAGGGGGGCGGAGCGCCCCCTACTTCTTTTCTTCTCACCCCTTCTTACGTTTTCATTATAGCGCCTGTGGCTGCTGATGTGACCATCTTTGCGTACCTGCTAAGGTAGCCGGTGGTTATCTTTGCGGGGCGAGGCTGCCAATTCTTAAGCCGCTCGTTTATCTCATCCTGGCTCAGGAGCAGGTCGAGTTTTCTTGCTGGGATGTCGATGCTTATCCGGTCGCCATCCTCGATGACGGCAATAACTCCGCCCTCCATCGCCTCTGGTGAAATGTGTCCCACACATGGACCGCGTGTACCGCCTGAAAACCTGCCATCAGTGATAAGTGCAACCGATTCGCTCAACCCCATGCCCGCAATCGTGGCCGTGCACGAGAGCATCTCCCTCATCCCTGGGCCGCCCTTGGGTCCCTCATAACGGATCACTACCACGTCTCCAGGCACTATATTGCCCTTTAAGATAGCCGCCATTGCCTCTTCCTCTGAGTCAAAGACCTTGGCCGTCCCCTCAAAGCGCATCATTCCTTCCACTACGGCAGACTGCTTGATCACAGCGCCAGCGGGAGCCAACGTCCCACTGAGGATCGCAATACCGCCCTCGGCATGGTGCGCTTTATCCAGTGGACGGATTACTTCCTCATCTACGATGACCGCTGCCTCTGCTATGGAGTGAATGTCTTTGCCTGACACCGTGGAGGTGTTGTAAAGCAGCGAGACAAGGCTCTTCATAACGGCTGGTATGCCGCCTGCATAGTGCAGATCCTCAAGGTAGTGTTCTCCACCAGGGAGCATGTTGGCTATATGTGGGGTCGTCTTACTAAGGGAGTCAAATGTAGCTATAGGTAACGGCACTCCAGCATCGTTGGCTATGGCCGGTATGTGAAGCACCGTGTTGGTAGAACCGCCAAGGGCAGTGTCAACACGCATGGCGTTTTCAAATGCCTGACGGGTCATTATGTCGCGCGGTTTTATGTCGTCCTTGACCAGTTCCACAACCCTTCTGCCACTTTCAAAGGCGATACGTTTCTTCTCAGAGGAGATTGCCAGGGCTGTGGCACAGAATGACAGACTCATACCAATTGACTCCGTCACACACGCCATAGTGTTGGCCGTGTACATCCCCTGACACGAACCGGCTCCAGGACAAGCACACATCTCAAGTGACTGGAGTTCGCTATCCCCAATCAATCCCTTCTGATACTTACCAATGGCCTCAAAGGTATCGTTTACAAGCGACAGACGCCTGCCTCTTAGATTGCCTGAGTGCATCGGGCCAGCCGTAACTACTATTGAGGGTACATTGACCCGTGCCGCAGCCATCAACATGCCTGGGGTTATCTTGTCACAGTTGGTCAACAGGACAAGTCCGTCAAACTGGTGGGCGTTTGCTATGGTCTCTATCATGTCGGCTATCAGGTCGCGCGAGGGCAGTGAGTAATACATACCACTGTGTCCCATAGCTATGCCGTCACATATGCCGGGGATGCCAAAGAAAAACGGATAACCACCACCCGTGTGTACACCTTTTTCAATAAATCGCTCTAACTCCCGCATCCCTATGTGGCCAGGGATGATATCCGTAAAGCTCGTTGCTACGCCTATAAAAGGCTTATTCATCTCTGCTGCCGGAATCCCTGTTGCATAGAGAAGCGTCCTGTGAGGTACCCTCTCCAGCCCCTTTTTTACCTTGTCACTACGCAAACCATACCTCCTTTCGTAATAGTTCAACCTTCTATTTAAAACATAAGAGAAGGAAGGGCTTTACCTCTGCCGCAGGGGCTCGCAACCCCCTCCCTCAGACCCACCCACAAGGGGGACCAATCCCCTTGACGCCGTTATTTATACTAGTTCCTTTTTATATCTACCTCTGAAAAACTTATGCACCATGCTAAATGTACTAATTTACTCCCTTTGCGGACACCTCAGCGGATACCGAGTAAGTTGACAGCTTCTTGTACTGCCTTATCATCTCTGCAAGTCTATCTTTTTTAAACAGCTTTTCTTTAGCTATTTCCTTTCTTCTGTAATCTTCCTCGGCGGTCAGATACCTTTTCTTATCCATCTCATCTATCTGTAGATCAAGATGTCTGTGTTCCTCATACAATACCCTGAACTGTTCGTTGTCTGACTTTAATCTCTCAACGATCTCGTCTTCTGTCATTTCTACCTCCTTTATAAAGGTTTAATTCTATTTATAATACTATTAATCTAATACGTTTTAAGCGTTATCCGTTGTTGTCTTGAGGTTTTTTGTCGAAGCAAACAACTCGTCTGTAATCCTCTCAACCAACGTAAAAGAAGTCTCAATGCAATCGTTGACTCCTATTCCCTTATACGAGTTGCCATGCAGATACAATCCCTTGTGGTTTTTAATCAATGCGTTGACCCTGTCCAGCATAGCGGCATGTCCCTTATTGTACTGGGGGATGGCTTTTTCGTGTCTGTAGATTTTAATCATATCGGGGGTATCTTTTAGAGCAATGATATCGGTAAGCTCTGTGAGTACTGTTGCTATGAGGTCGTCGTCCTTAAGCTGGGCTATATGTGGTGCTCTAGCCCCGCCAACCATCGTTCGCAAGAGGGTGTACCCCTCCGGCGCCCGTTTAGGAAAGATTGTCGAGTCAAACAGGGTGCCCAATATCTTCCTTCCCGCCTTAGAAGGAATCAAAAATCCAAAGCCGTCAGCACCGCCCTTGAGCTGCCCGCTCTTGATACCCATGCACACCACCGACACCGGAGGGTTGGAGATACCTCCTAACTCGACAGACAACTGTCTGTCCAGCTCCCTCACCATCAAAGATGCTGCATATGCTGGAGCTGCAAGGATGACCGCATCGGCCTCAACCGGATGCCTGTTGTTGTTAAAGTGTATGACGTATCGAGTTCCCACCCTTTCAACAGCGACAGCGGCGTGCCCTGTCCTGAGTCTCTGGCCTAGTCTGCTGCTCAGGGCGCTGATTATGCTCTCCATGCCATCATCAAAAGACGTTAGTATGCCCCCTGGGCCAGCTGATACGGCCTTCTTTATGCCAGTGCGTTTTTGGCTCTTTTTTGCCTCCCACATCTTCGTAAACATACCACGTATCAGGCCGCCGTAATTGACCTCAAGGTTGTGTATCTTAGGAAAACAGGCCTTAAGTGATAGCTGATCGGGGTCTCCTGCATATATGCCAGAGGCCATTGGGTCAATCAAGGTCTCGAAAGCCTCCCTGCCTAATCTCCTGGTGGCAAAGGCAGCAAGTGTTTCATCCTCAAGGTCTTTGGACGGTGTAAACGCCTCCAGCATCACACGTACCTTGGCCCCAGCACTCAGGAGTTCGGTGGTTAAAAACGGTAATAGACCCTCCGGTACTTTGTGCAGCCTCCCAGCAGAGTATATGTAGCGACACCTGGCGCTGTCGTTGCTTCTTACAGGGGTGAGGTTTAACAGCGCTGCTAACTCAAGGGTTTTTGTTCTGTTATCTAGAAAACCGTTGACAGCGCTCTCGATAAGGTAACCCCCCTCTTTCTGTGTCCAAATCTTGCCCCCTGGTCTTTCTTGTCCCTCAAATATCTGTAAGTCTAACGCCGGATATCTTTCTAACAAGAGGTATCCGATGGTTAATCCAGCTATGCCGCCCCCGATTACCACAATTGTCATCTTCTCTACCTACCGATCGTTTGCATTGTCTACAAGTGTCTTCTCTACAAGGCTCTTTAGTGCTTCTATGAACAAGGGGTTGTCGTTTAAAGGCTTAACCCTCTTTAATATTATACCACGTTTTAAGGCAAAATCTTTATACAATATATCAATCTCATACAGCGTCTCTATATGGTCGGAGACAAAGCTGATGGGGACTATAACGAGCCGTCTTACCCCCTGCTTGGCAAGCTGACGTATCATATCCTCGGTGGATGGGGTAAGCCATTTCACTGGGCCGCTTCGACTTTGAAAAGACAGGTGATAGGTTAGGTTTGGCAGTCTTTTCTTCACAGATTCTATCGTCTTGTTTAATTCATCGAGGTATGGGTCTCCGTTCTTGATAAAGTAAACGGGCAGGCCGTGTGCACTCATCAGGATGTGGCAGTTACCACTATCAACCCCATCACAGTCCTCATCAATAGTATCTCTTATAGACCCTGCAAGTGCCTCAACGTAAAAGCTGTTTTGCGGCCAGTTTCGGATATATTCACACTTCATTGGATAGGCCTTTAGCACCCTCTCAAGCTCGGTAAAGGCTGACCCAGCCGTTGCCAGGCTGTAGTGAGGATACAGGCTTAGGGCAATCAACCTATGAACACCGTCTGTATATGCCTCTTTGATGGCATCCTCAATGAACGGGCGCCAGTACCGCATCCCCACATAGACCTTTATGTTGTTACAGCCATCTGGGGTACATTCTGAATCCAGTCTTGCTTGCAGCGCCTTGGCTTGCACTGAGGTAAGCTCACGAATGGGAGAGGCCCCGCCGATGAGTTTATACATCCGCCTGGTCTTTGGCGATCGCATCAAGGCGATCAGAGCGGCTAAGGGACGCTGCAAAAATGCCGGTCCTAGTTTTATGATCAATCTGTCGGAGAAGAGATTATACAAAAAGGGTCTTACGGCCTTCAATGAGTCCGGCCCTCCAAGGTTAAGCAGGAGAACACCCGTGGATCTCATGCTGTCAGCTTCTTTCATATTCATTCTACTGTGGTCTTTTAACCTCGTGAACGGCGTCAACTAGGGCCTTGACATTGTCTACCGGGGTTTCTGGCAAGATACCGTGGCCAAGGTTAAAGATGTGTCCTCTGGCCCCTGATGCCTTTAGGACTATCGACTTGGCTGCAATCTGTATGTACGGTCTGGTTGAGAACAATACACAGGGGTCGAGGTTACCCTGAACGGGCATCTGTTTGGTCCTGTTTATGGCGTCGTCTATGTCTATGCGCCAGTCTACGCCGATGACGTCGGCCCCTGAGTCAGCAGCCACGTGCAGGAGACCGGCACAGTTGTTGACGAAATAGATGATGGGCACTCCAAGGGGTTTGAGTGCGTTGATGGTCTTTCTTACATACGGGAAGACCCAATTTCTGTAATCTGTGGCAGAGAGTACCCCAGCCCACGTGTCAAAGAGCTGAACGGCGTGAACGCCTGTCTCAATCTGGGCGCTTAGGTATGCTATAGTCGTTTGTGTTATCAGTCCCATTATCTGGTTAAACAAGTTTGGGTTGGTGTGCATCATCCGCTTGGTATTGATAAAGTGCTTTGAGCTGCCGCCTTCTATCATGTACGTCGCCACGGTAAACGGTGCTCCGGCAAAACCTATAAGCGGCACGTTTAAATCCTTGATGAGTATCTTTATCGTATCTAAGACGTATGGAACGTCCTCGTGAGGCTGGATAGTTCTGAGGTTCTTGGCGAGGGCCGTGTTTCTTACTGGCTCTTTAAATATTGGGCCGCCGCTTTCGGGAAAATGCAGTTCGAGTCCCATCTTCTCAGCTGGTATGAGTATGTCTGAAAACAGTATTGCTGCATCCACGCCTAATATGTCCACTGGCTGTTTAGTGACCTCGGCAGCCAGCTCTGGTGTCTTACAAAGGGTCAGAAAATCAACATTAGCACGTATCTTTTGATATTGCGGCAGGTAGCGCCCTGCCTGTCTCATGATCCATATTGGCGTATATGGGGTCTTTTGTCCCTTGCAGGCCTGCAAAAACGTATCATTCATAGTGTGCTCCATCTATCTAGATATTAAAATACAAACTCCATAAGATATTGTAACATAATCAGGAAAAAAAGAATGAAGAAGAAAAGAAAGTACGCTGCTATACATCAATAATGCTTAAGTCAACAGCATTAGGTCTGAGGGGAGGGGTTGCGAACCCATGCGACAGTGGGCAGAGCCTCCCCTTCTTTGAAAAAAAACACGACTCTCTTATGCGCACTTTAGAAATAGAAGGGAGGGCTTTACCCTCCATCAGACCCCTCTACTAATCTTAGTCTTGTTGTCATCACATTCCCAAAAGAACCTCTTTGAACATTTGGCACAAATACTAAAGTCCAGCCTCTTTACGATAGTCTGTAATGCGCTTTCCTTGTCCTTGAAGACTTTGCGATCACCCAATAAGTGTATAACACCGCTTTTATAGAGGATATTCATCAACCTCCACTTAATACCATAAAAGTAAATATCTCTACCAGCATTACGCCACTCTCTTATAAGATTCTTGAGGGACTCCACACCTGAGACGTCTATATGGTTAACGCTAGAGAGTATTATTAATAATCTGTTTTGAGTGGGCATCAGCGCATGTAAGAACGTTAATTGTTCTTCAACAGAGGTCATAGCCGCAAAATAAAGGTCTCCTTCTATCCTCACAATACCAAACTGTGGACATTGTTCCTGAATGGATTGCACTGCTATAAAATGATGGCTGTTAAAATCTGGAATTCTTGGTAATACGATTGGATGCGCCGTCTGCTTTAGATATATACCTATTGATAATAACACCCCTACGTACACAGCAAATTCCAGTTCCAGAAAGAGCGTTGACAGAAAAGTGGCAGACATTATAAAAAAATCCACAGTAGAAAGTTTAACTATCTTTCTGATATGGTGAAAATCTACCAGGTTATAAGCCACAACCATTATTACTGCGGCCATGGAGGCGATAGGAAGAAAAGCGGCATACTTTGCTACGAACATGAGTATGACAAACAACCATATTGAGGCAAATATAGCAGACGCCGGAGTCTTGGCCCCCGCCCTGTAATTCACTCCTGAACGTGTAAAGGAACCAGAGGAGGCATATGATGAGAAAAAAGAGCCTATCATGTTTGATAACCCCTGTCCAATAAATTCCCTGTTTGCATCAATGTGCTGTCCTGATTGTAGCGCTATTGACCTGGCAATAGACACGGCCTCCATTAGACCTAACATAGCTATGGCAAGGGCAGGCGGAGCCAAGACTTTTATGTTGATAAAATTGAAATCATGTATTGATAACAATGGTATCGGCGATGGAAGTGCTCCGATTACCTTCACACCGTGGTTAAACCATCCAGTAAGAAAGTTCAATAGACCCCCGCCAATCATCCCAATCAGCATATTAGGCCACGTCGGTCTTAAGCGCTTGAGCGATACTATTATAAGCAGCGTAGCAATAGCCACAATCACAGTACGTTGATTAAAATCCGTTAAGTTCTTAATAATCAAAACAATGTTGCCTGCAAAATGGGGGGCGTTTTTAAAGTCTAACCCTAATAGGTGTTTAATCTGGCTTACCGCTATAAGCACGGCAGCGCCTGAGGTAAACCCGATCACAACAGAGTGTGAGACAAAGTTTATCAACTCTCCAAGGCGTGCAACCCCTAAGATCAATTGAAAACCGCCAACAAGAAACGTCAGGGTTAACACCTGTTGGATGAACTCCACGCTTCCAATGGATGCGTGTGCCCCTACTGAGGTAAATATCACAAGTGAGATGGCTGTCGTAGGGCCGGAGATTAGATGTCTTGATGAACCAAAGAGTGCTGCAATAATTGTAGGTATAATTGCCGTGTATATACCGTATTGAGGTGGCAGCCCTGCTATCATAGCAAAGGCAACCCCCTGTGGAAGAACTACAACTGCCCCCGTAAGCCCTGCAAGAAGGTCTGCCTTCCAGGTACGTTTAGCCTCAGGCAGCCATTCCATAAATGGAAATACCATTTGCCACAACTTCCAATATGAAAAGTCAGCACCTTCACTAACTATAAAAGACTTTAAATTTTTATCCATAAGATATTGTACATGCCCTACTGTCTAATAGTACCCACTCAATAGCTTTTAGTCAAGTTAGACAGAGAGATGCGGTCAGGGCTACGCAATTTTCATGCGCTGAGGCGAAGAGGGATACTAATCATGAGTGTTTCTATACACACTTCACTCGAACCTGAAGGCATGGAGTCGTGATCTGACGAGCACGAACCGGAAGCGAAGTATCCTGCCGGCGAGGGTTGAGATGTCCGGATTGCCTCTCCATGAGACCATCTGCCACAGGGCAGAGCCAGTAATTCTATCGCAGAGGTCAAGTGTGAAGCCTTCAATGGGGGAAAGCTCCAGGGCAGGCTTGACCTGAAGGATCTCCACCTTGATCTCACCCCCCGTGTATGAAACGGCATTGAGGTTGAGGCTGCTGCCATCAAATATGCACGGGTAGGTGTAGAACTCACCTTTTAGGTTTGACTCAACGGCGATGAGGCCGTCCTGTCTGATGGTTGCTAGATACAAGGCTGGACGCTCGTCGGTGTATTCATTGTGTGCCCTGCGCGAGAAGAACACCGGAAAGGCCCACAGGTCTTTGCCGTAGGGTACGATACCGCTGCCTGTGTAGATGGTTATCTTATCTGGTCTGTCCTCGTTGGAGATGAGAGGTCTTGACTGCGGCAGGAACCACTCGTTGGCATCCCGGCTTAATGCTAGGTGGACGTCTACGGTGTCTGTGTCTCTATGATATAGGGCAGGGAGCATTATGTGGGCATTGTCGGCACCGGGCCATTTATGGTAGCTGTTTGTGTAGATGTCCGTGTGCACACCCCAGCTTGGATTGTGCGATATGAGGGGTTTGGGTGGGGGGAATCTCCTGAAGTCGCTGGACTCGGTGCGTCTTATCATGCGGCGCCCTCCTGAGCCATAGCGGTTTTGCGGGGACCATCCCCTTAGATAGATCACGTATTTGCCGATCTCCTCGTCAAAGAGACCTATGGATTGTGTGTCGCTGGTGTATTTCAGGATCGGTTCTGGCAAGGTGTTCCAGCGTATACCATCGTGGGACGTTGCCCCGTATAGCCAGTTTGACAGGGTGGCATTTCTGTCAGAAGGGCCAAGGTGTACCATCTTGTATCGTTCCTCCGGTATGGCGTATGGGTCGATAAAGACAGTTGCCCCATGAGCGCCTATATGTCCACCACACTCCTTTGGTCCAAGACCGTAGACGATGTTGTTGTCTTTGGATCCCTTGTATGGGTATAGGCCAAGTTGGGAGCGGCGCCAGTTCTTGCCGTCGGAGGACTCCATGTAGCAGAGTTTGTCGAATTCTTGCCCTTTTTCGTTGAAGTCATATGTTGCGTACCATAGGCGGTACAGGCCATCCTCATGGATTAGGGTGCTGTAGGCACCGATAAACCCAAGCGGATCGTTTTGGACAAACGGCTCTACAGAGATCTCTGGCCGCATTACCTTTAGCTCGATGCCATAAGGGCTCAACCAGGGCAGGAGACCATGTTTTTCCTGGTAAAACTTCCAAAATGGGATGCCATACCCGGGTTCTATAAACTGCCAGTCGAGGAAGACGTTCTTTCTACCCCTGACAAAGTGCAGAGGCATTGTAGTGAGATTCTTGATGTTCATCTATTATGTTCCTTCGATTACTCAATGACCCAGACAGCACAGTTTCTTGAGATGTGTATCAGTTTGCTTGTCGTACTGCCTAAGATGAACTCTTCTTTTTTCGATAACCCTCTTCTGCCAACCACTATGATGCAGGCGCCGCTTTTGCGCTGCTCCTTGACGATGCACTCCGCAAGTGTAGGCTCTCTGTTAAGGACAACGATTGTGGATACGGCCTCTTCAGCAAACCCGGCTTGTATCAGCATATTACTAAAGGACTGTACCATCTTGTGTCGTTCTTCCATGAGATGATTGATCCATTCCTTAGACTCCTCCTCGGAGACGAAGGCGTCATCTTCAAGCAAAATGGCAACATGGCAGATGATGACGTTAAACCCTGGCAGCCCTCCAAGCAGCTCCCCAACGAATTGCACAGCACGCAGCGATTGTTCGTTGTCATCCACGGCTATCAAGAGCCTTCGGTTCTTAATCAGCGTAAATATGTTATCCTTGCTTTCTACTTCATTCATAGCACACACTTCCTTGTCATAATAATCTCACTCGTTGATCTTGTCTCTTGCCTCCATGAGATCCTCCAAAAACTCACCAACAGTATCGTAAAACACGTTGGCCCCATTGGAGAAGTGCAAGAGTACCAGGTTTAGTGCGTCATTTATATATGGGCAGATTTTCTTAAGATTTACCAGCCTGTTTTGAAAGACGATGTTCATATCCTCTTCTGTCAGGCGCTGCAGGGCTTGGGGATCGTTTTTTTGAAGCATTTGTAGTGTAACATCACCGCGGCCGGCTATGAAAAGCAGGATGTTGCCAAGACCAAAGAGGTCGAAGCCGAACCTGTTTTGTCTGCTCGTAAAGGTGTAGTCAAAATCAATCCACCGGCCTTTGCCAGTTACACTGTCTATGATAATGTGGTCGCGTCTGACATCGCCGTGTTTTTCGTCGCAGTTGTGCAGAAATTCAATGGCCTGTACCAGGACAATGAAGTCGTCTAAGACCCTTTTAAAGTCAGTGTAGTAGTACAGCTCGTGGTTTTTGTTTAACGACAGGACGTAGTCTGAAAAGTTTGTGCCTCTTATATAGTCGATTATTCTTATTATGTTCCCCGCTGAGTCGTTTACAGAAAATCCGTGCATGAAGTGGTCGTGGCCGCTAACCTTGTCCAGAATACGAGCCTCCTTCTTTGGGCTTCTTACGCAGTCAAAGGCTATGCCTCCGATGTTAGCTGTGTATCTCTCGTGAAACACCATCTTTATTATCTTTTCGGCGCCATCCACAAGGTCAATGGCCTTCCTGACCCAGAACTTAGGCTCGTCGTCAATACCAAACCGCCCCTCCTTCTGGTTGTTTCGCATAAGATAGGGTCTACCGCCTAATAAGACCACATCATTGTACTCAATACTAAAGAAGTCAGACGTATCCTCAGTGAGCCTTATCTTGTGTGGGACACCAGTCATTCCAACGTATTGGCCAATCATCTGCTTTAGGGCTTCAGAGTCGTAGAAACCGGCATCGTCGTTAACTTGGGCTCGTTGCATGTATTTAGTTAAACCTAAATTATACTAAGCCGTCAAGGGGTTTATTTATATAGCACCCGTAAATATATATTAAACGAGCCTCTTGCAAAAAGAAAATAGAAGAACTTTAAAAACATCTACTTTACTACTTTCAAAAGGTCTATTGTGTATTTATTAACGCAAAAAATACTCAACTTTCTCTTTTATCGAAAATAC
>PEAB01000053.1 GCA_002753395.1 Nitrospirae bacterium MYbinv3
GAATTATTCCATCAAAAAGACATCGTCCTGTTGGAAAAGAAAGTGGAAAAACAAGCCACATCGAAAGATTTAATTGTACAATGAGACAAAGAATATCCAGATTAGTCAGAAAAGTTCTTTCTTTTTCCAAAAAAAAAGAGAACCATATTGGAGCAGTATGGTATTTTATCCATCATTATAATGCTTCCCTATTTAGCCCATGAAATAGTATCACTACCTTTACAGGACTACCTAAAAATTAATGGGGTCAAGGGGGCTCCTTTGTGGCAGGGGTGCCACACCCCTCCCCTTGTGTGAGGGTCTAAGGGAGGGGGTTGCGAACCCCTGCGGCAGCGACAAAGCCCTCCATTCTTTTCCAAAATCCCCACGACTTTTTTATGCGCCCAAGCAGTTTTTTTTAGTATACTTTATTTTTGATAAAGGTGTATAATACGACTTATGAAAGAGTTGCTGTATGAAGGAACACAGTGGTTCCATTAAACTGGTATATATGGCTAAGCGGAGTCATGTTCTGTGTCGGCATGTTTGGGTACTTGACGAGACGTAACCTCATCATAATGCTCCTTTCGGTAGAGATCATGTTTAACGCCGTAAACATAAGCCTTGTAGCCTTCAGCCACTATCTCCAGGACATGGCCGGACAGATACTGGTCTTTATGGTGATTGCGGTAGCAGCAGCAGAGGCCGCCATAGGACTTGCCCTGGTCATCCTCCTCTACAGAAATTACGAAACCATCAGTGTCGATAAAGTAAGAGAGATGAAAGGTTAAGGCATTGCAAGAAACGAGCTTTTTATACATACCGCTCTTGCCCCTCATAGCGTTTGTTTTAAATATCCTGTTAGGAAAACGTGTATTTAAGGAACGCTCGCACTGGATAGCGATTGCGGGGGTAGCTGCTTCATTTGTCTTAGCTCTCCTGACACTCAAGGAGGTGCTAAACGGCAGGGTCGTCAACTTTGACCTGTACACATGGCTGTCCTCTGGGGACCTCAAGGTCTCCGTGGGGTTTCTCATTGACCCCCTGACGGCGGTGATGCTAATTGTAGTAACGACGGTAAGCCTTTTAGTCCACATCTACTCAATAGGATACATGCACGAGGACGACGGCTATTATAGGTTCTTTTCGTATCTGAGCCTGTTTACATTTTTCATGTTGATGCTTGTGATGTCCAACAACTTCCTCCAGCTGTACTTTGGATGGGAGGCCGTAGGACTTTGCTCATACTTTTTAATAGGCTTCTGGTACGAGAAGAGATCGGCTGCGGTTGCCGCTAAGAAGGCATTTGTAGTCAACAGGTTTGGAGACTTCGGCTTTGGCTTAGGTGTTATACTCATCTTTCTGACCTTTGGCTCTCTGCACTACAACACAGTCTTTAGAGGGCTGGCCTCGGCGGTAGGTCAGACTGTGAACATCCTTGGCATACACACAGATCTATTGACCGTAATTGCTTTACTCTTGTTTTGCGGAGCTGCCGGTAAGTCAGCACAACTGCCGCTGCACGTGTGGTTGCCCGATGCAATGGAGGGTCCAACTCCAGTTAGCGCCCTGATCCACGCTGCTACGATGGTAACAGCAGGCGTGTTTATGGTTGCCCGCACAAACCCTATCTTTAACGCCTCGCCAACGGCGATGACCGTAGTTGCCTTGGTTGGCGGCCTGACGGCTCTCTTTGCAGCAACTATTGCCCTGGTACAAAACGATATAAAGAGGGTAATAGCCTATTCAACGGTAAGTCAGTTAGGGTACATGTTTATGGCCTGTGGGGTAGGGGCGTATGCGGCCGGCATCTTTCATCTTTACACACACGCATTTTTTAAGGCGCTGCTCTTCCTTGGCGCTGGCAGTGTTATGCACGCCATGCAGGGACAACTGGATATACAAAAGATGGGCGGGCTCAAAAAACACATGCCGATCACGTTTTGGACAATGTTTGTGGCATCCCTTAGCATCTCAGGTATCCCAGGGTTGGCCGGCTTCTTCAGTAAGGATGAAATACTGTTTAGAACTATATCGTCACACAACCCAGCGGGTATAATAGTGTGGCTTCTTGGAACGGCTGCGGCATTGTTGACTGCGTTTTATTCCTTTAGGGTGGTGTTTCTGACGTTTTACGGCAACTTCAGAGGGGATGCGGAGGTAGGAAAACACCTGCACGAATCCCCCAACACGATGACACTGCCACTGATAGTCTTAGGTGTAGGAGCTGTGGCGGCAGGGTTTGTCGGCATACCTCACGTTCTGGGCGGACATGATAACTTTGCAGTCTTTCTCTCAAGCGTAGTAGGACATCCAACAGGCGAGGGGTCAGTCGCAAAGGAGTGGGCAGTGATGATCCTTTCGGTGATAATCTCCCTGACGGGTATAGGCTCTGCGTACTTTATGTATATAGTGCGCCCTGACCTGCCCAAGAAAATCTCTGTAAGTTTCAGCGCTGTACATAGAGTGCTGTTCAATAAATACTACGTAGATGAACTCTACGATATAGTGATAGTAAAGGGCTTCTACTGGATATCGAACAATATCCTCAATAAAGTAGTGGAGAAAACTGTTATTGAGGGTGTAGTTAATGGTGTACCTTCAATAGTAAACTGGATTGGGCAGAGGCTGCGCTTCTTACAGAGCGGCATTGTGTTTCATTACTCTACGATAATGGCGGCCGGTCTCTTGGTTATGGCCTTGTACGTGCTCTTTAGCATATGGAAGACACTATGACAGCAGACAAAGCGAAGGTTCTATGAGTACAGGTTATCCTATATTAAGTCTCATCATTTTTACTCCTGTGTTAGGGGGCTGCCTGATGGCGCTGGTCAACCGCAGGCAGGAGGGCCTGATAAAGGGGATTGCCCTTGTGGTGTCTGTCTTTACTATGCTACTGACGATCCCTCTGTTAAGGGGGTTCAACAAGGGCACAGCGGAGCTACAGTTTGTCGAGAAGTACGAGTGGATCAAGTCATGGAACATACAGTACTACCTTGGTATCGACGGTATCAGTATCTTGATGGTGCTTCTATCAGCTTTGACTGCGATACTGTGTGTGTTGATCTCATGGAATACGGTAAAGGATAAGGTTAAGGAGTTTTTTATAGCGCTTGTCCTTGTTGAGGGCGCAATGATAGGGGTCTTTTGCTCCATGGACTTATTCCTGTTTTATATATTTTGGGAGGCGATGCTCATACCCATGTACCTGATTGTGGGTGTATGGGGGGGGAGCAACAGGATATACGCAGCCATAAAGTTCTTTCTATACACCTTGGTGGGCAGCGTACTAATGTTAATTGGTTTAATCATTTTATATGTGCATGGCAATACCTTTGAGCTTACCAAGCTGATGACACTGCAGATACCGTATAATCTGCAATTGTTGCTATTTTGGTTGTTCTTTGCGGCCTTTGCCGTTAAGGTGCCGATGTTTCCAGTGCACACGTGGCTGCCTGACGCCCATACGGAGGCCCCCACGGCTGGCAGCGTAGTGCTTGCGGCAATACTAATCAAGATGGGTGCATACGGCTTTTTGAGGTTCTCACTGCCCCTGTTCCCTCAGGCCTCGCTTGCGTTGACACCTGCTATGTTGACCCTGTCGGCTATAGCTATCGTCTACGGAGGGCTTATCTGCATGGTGCAGAGCGATTTTAAGAGGCTTATAGCATACAGCTCGGTAAGTCACATGGGATTCGTAACGCTTGGCATATTTTCCTTAAATATGAATGGGGTAGAGGGTGGCCTGCTACAGATGGTAAACCACGGTGTGGTAACCGGCGCCCTGTTTCTCTGCATAGGCATAGTGTATGATAGGACTCACACAAGACAGATTACAGATTACGGCGGACTGGCAAGCGTGATGCCAATCTACTCGGCATTTTTTATCGTCTTTACGTTTGCCTCTATTGGACTGCCAGGTACCAACGGCTTCATAGGTGAGTTTCTGATCATCCTGGGTGGTTTTGCCAAGAGTCCGTTGGCGGCAATTGTGTCATGTAGCGGTATCATCATTGGTGCCATCTATATGCTATGGTTGTATCAAAGGGTGTTCTTTACAGAAATCAATGAAAAGATAAAAGGTTTGAAAGACGTTAATGCGCTTGAGATAGCTATACTCTTACCGCTCCTTGTATTGGTGTTTTGGATCGGTGTGTACCCTGAGACCTTTATTAGTATGATAAACACCAGTGTTACGGCATTAATAGACAGGGTACATGGTAGAGCAGTACGTGATAGTTTGACGATGAGCGAGGCGATAAAAAATCTGAGCCATTTAAGCAACCTTAAGTAGATTTTAACTCAAGGAGACACGATGTCAACACAAAAGACACAAATAGTGTGCAGTGGGCGTAATAGCAGCTGTGTAAGAGGGAGGAAAGAATGCAAGGATTAGATCTCTCTGTACTTGTCCCTGAACTGATACTGTTGACGTTAGGGATGCTCCTACTGCTACTGGAGCTTGTAGTAAAAAAGAAGGTATATATAGCTGTCGTCGCATTAGCAGGGGTACTGTTAGCGTTCTTTTCCCTCTATACTGTCAATGGCTCATACGGAGTCATGTTTCAGTCCACCGTATACAGTTATGTCTTTAAGGTCATATTCTTGATTAACCTGTGTTTAACAATTTTATTGTCGATAAGATACTTGGAGATCCAAGACTCCTCTCACGGTGAATACTATAGTCTCTTGGTGTTTTCTACAGTGGGTATGATGTTTATGGTCTCAGCAGGCAATCTGATCGTCCTATATTTAGGTCTTGAATTAATGGCGTTGAGCACTTATATACTGGCAGGCTTTATTAGACACGAAAAACGTTCAACAGAGGCAGCGCTTAAATACTTCCTCATGGGGGCGTTCTCCACAGCAATAATATTATACGGTATATCGCTTGTGTATGGCACAACCGGCACTATGGATATTGAAAAGATCGGCTACTACATACATACTAACGGGTTGGGGTCAAACCCCTTGCTGCTTATAGCCGTGGTGCTCTTTATAGTCTCTTTTAGCTTTAAGATTGCCGCCGTGCCCTTTCACATGTGGGCGCCAGACGTATATGAGGGAGCGCCAACCTCTGTGACCGCATTCATGTCGGTGGGTCCTAAGGCGGCAGGATTTGCCGTGTTTGTGAGGGTTCTACTGACTGTGTTTCCAATATTAGCGTCTCACTGGTCAACCCTAATAATAGGAATTGCCGTCTTGACGATGCTTGTTGGTAATCTGATGGCCTTGGCACAGAGCAGCGTTAAGAGGATGTTGGCCTATTCATCTATAGCCCACGCTGGTTATGTGCTTTTGGGACTAATCCCGCGTAGTGCCGAGGGTGTGTTAGGGGTTATGAACTATTTATTTATCTATACGTTTATGAATATTGGGGCATTCTCTGTCCTGATCTTACTCACAACGGAGGACTTCAAAGGCGAAAACCTAAAGGACTTTGAAGGTCTTGCCAAGACACATCCACTAACAGCAGCTATAATGCTCGTCTTTATGTTTTCCCTGACGGGGATACCTCCAACGGGAGGGTTTATTGGTAAGTTTTCTATCTTCATGTCCCTCATCAACGCACAACATCAATGGCTGGCCATCCTTGCTATACTGTTTAGTGTGATATCAGCCTTCTACTACCTGCGGGTTGTTATGTACATGTATATGAGACAGCCACAGGAGGGGCAAGCAGTTATCCAGCTAAACACCTCCATTGCCCTAAGGCTAGCGATGGGTATAACCTTGGTTATGACCCTTATGCTGGGCATGATGCCTCAACGACTTATTGATTCGATGAGGCATATGTTTACGCTCTCTTAAGGTGTATAACTAGACAGGCTTCTTTAGGTCTTCTTCATCTTTGAGTTTAAAAAAGTAGCCATCTTCTTATCTTCCTGCTGGATGTGTTTAACGAGCCATTCAACGGCCTGTCTCTCTGTAGCATTAATAATAAGTGAGCTTGCCCCCTCAGAATCAAACAGCTTCTTTAGCGATGAGTAATTCTTGAGAAACTTTATATGCTCCCCTTTGTGTTGGTCGTAATCTGGATATTGGTACTTGATCATGTATTCTTCTTCATGGTTAAAGTGATCAATAACGTAACCGCCTAAAAATCGTAGCATCTTATCTATCTCAAGCTCTTTCTCCGTGTCAGTCATGCTGATCAATTTGTTTATCCTTGAGATTATCTCCTTGTGCTGTTTATCGATCTCTTTAACGCCTGTTGTTAGGCTTTCGTCCCATTGAATCATTAGTATTCTCCTTTATTTGATTTATTTCTCTATAAAAGGGAAAGAAGTGAGGGCTTTGCCCTCCCTCAGCCCCATCCATAAGGGGGCAAGTTCCCTTGACCCCGTAATGCTCAATCCTAATTTAAGTATAGATATGTCCATATATTTATTATCTCATAAACTATTCGCTTGCAAGGCAGCAAAGACCTCGTTGTAAAGCAAGTCAGCCAAGAGCCTATACCCTTCAGTGCTCAGATGCAGACCATCGTTTGAGTAATTTGCCGCAAGACGTAATGTCTCAGGTTCTGCTGATTTTGTAAACATGTCAACATAAGGAAAGTTCATGCTTAAGGCAGTATCAGCGATCATATCATTGACGATCTTTCGGGGCTGTATAAGAGGGTCATAGCCCCTTATCGAAGGTACAGTAACGGCAATGGGGGTTATGCCGTTGTTACGAGCCATCTTGTACATGATATTAAGGTTTTGCATAACCATAGCTGGTTGTATACCCCATCCAAGGTCATTAGAGCCCCCAAGTATAATGACATAATCTGGCCTGTGAGCTATCACATCTGAGTCAAACCGTCCTACCATCTCCTCGGTAAGCTCCCCGCTTATACCTTTAGTGATAAAGGTGAAACTGTTTGAGAGCATTTGGCTCAAAAAATCCGTATAAGGAGTCTCTTGATACCAAGGACTGTCATACGTAGGTGATTGAAACCCAACGGTAAGGCTATCGCCAAAGGCCACGACTAAACGCTTCTTGTTTTCTATGTCCATAAGTGTACCTCACTTCTTTTTTCGCTTGGAGATTAACTATTAACTAAACACGCTTTCTTTTTTGTTTGCTTTTATAGTATAGTTTATATTAATATTTAATGCTTGTAAATTACAAGACCTATATATGCTGGTTGGAACAATAGGTAGGAAAGAAGTTTTAAATGTATAATTGGTGGGATGTTGTGCATGTTGAGTATCAGACTAGGTAATAGCGTGCGATTTTAAAGACTTTTGATTGAAAAATAAGAGTCTTATATTTGTGATAATAAAACAATAAACTAGAAGGAGGAAGTAGTAATGACGAAAGCAGATCTGGTCGATCAGATTGCAAAAGAGGCTAATCTTACAAAAGCTGAGGCAACGCGCGCCCTTGATGCGGCAATTGATTCTATTATTAATGCAACAAAGGAAGGCCAAAAGGTTACGCTAGTGGGTTTCGGGACGTTTTCAATGACTGAAAGAAATGCACGAGAAGGACGTAATCCAAGAACAGGCGAGGTAATTCAAATACCGGCGGCCAAGGTACCTAAGTTCGTCGCTGGAAGGGCTTTTAAGGATGCCGTCAATAACGAATAGTCAACATACAAACGATGCAGACATAAGACAGCTTGATCGTTGTTAACAGACTATAGTTTCCTCTTACTTGCGATGCCCTTTAACCGGGGGCAGAAACTATTAACGGCAACTCAGTTAGAAGAAGGAAAGGGCAAATGCATATAAACGATATTAATCCAGAAAATGAGTGGTGTAGTTTTATAGAAAAAACGAACACAGTGAGGAACCGGCGATGCTATCTCAGAGAATAATCAATGTAGCAAAGGTACTTAGATTTTACGCAAGCACAAAGTCTTTGACTATTTTTATGCTTTTACTATTTGGGTTGACTGCATGTGCTCAACAGTTTAAGACGCCTATGTTTCAGCCTTTTGATTCTAAAGGCTGGGGACCAAATGCTATGGCATACAACGGACGAGATCTATTAATTGGCGACAGAGACACCGTCTTTACTCTGAACAACATAAGAACAGGACCTTACTCAACGATACATGATCTGTTTACCTCTGACGGCAGGGCCATGCTTTCAAGGTTTCCTGTTCCATTACCTAAACTATTTACAATATGCGGCATGGCGTGGGAGGGTGAGTGTTGTGAAGACGGATTCTTGTGGGTAGCTGACTCACAAAACAAAGAATTGGTAAAGATAGAATTCAACAGCAACCACATTATAAAAACCTTCAAGACGCCCGGACAGGCCCCTCACGGTTTAACCTTTGATGGACAGAATCTATGGCTTGCTGATGTTAAAGAATCCAAGATTTACAAGATATCTGCTGAGGATGGCAGCGTTATGGAGGAGTTTAATTCACCTGTCAAAAGACCAGCTGGGTTGGCGTGGGATTGTGAGAGCTTATGGGTTGTGGGTTATGACACGTGCAGACATGTTACGGAGGAGTGTCAGAGTCCTAAGCTCGTTAAGCTCGATATAAAAAGCGGTAAGGTGACACAGGCTATACACCTCCCTCAGGCAATCAATAGACCTTCAGCCTTGCAGTGGATGAAAGGAAACTTGTGGGTAGCCGACTACAATCTCAATCGTGTTTTTATTGCATATGACCCTTACGACGTGGATGACAATACCAACTACAGAACAGAGATTAGCGTTAAAAAACCAGAGACTTCTAAGACAGAACCTGATATGACTCCCGCTGAACAGTTAGAGGAACTGCCCCCGCTGCAATTTGAACCAAACCCGGCGGCAGAACAAGTCAAAGAACCAACTCCGGTACCCACAACACAGCCTGTAGATAAGCATACGGAACAACCTAAACCCAAAAAGCTCTCCAAGAAGAAACAGAAACCACAAGAAGGAACTCTCCCTGATAAATAAGATCCACTTACTCATCTTTCCACAAGGCAGCCTAAAAACTGCCTTGTGGGAGACGATTATATCTATGGCTGGTTTCAAGAACTGCATTGTTACTACGAAACAGACATGAATAGGGTACATTCACCCCCGCACATGATAATGTATTTTCACGGTAAATATAAAGAGGATACATATAACTCAATGGGGCGGACCTGGGAAGCGCACAGATCCGCAACGGCACGGGTGCCTAGGACGTAAGAATCTTCAGTGCCCTTAAACGGCTAGGGTGCTTTAACTTGCGCAGGGCCTTTGCCTCAATCTGCCTCACACGCTCTCGTGTAATAGAGAGGTGCCGGCCAACTTCTTCGAGGGTGTGGTCTCGATCAACCCCTATACCAAACCTCATCCTTATAACCTTCTCTTCTTTAGCAGACAGGGTACGAAGTACCTTCTGAACATATTCGGAAGCCTCGCTCTTTTCTGCATCTGCAAATGGTGAGGGGCTGTTCTTGTCCCCGATAAAATCCTCTAACTCCGTGTCCTCATCTCCCACAGGCGTCTGCAGAGCAATCGGATCCTGTATAGCCCTAAAGACCTCCTCAACCTTCCTTACCGGCACGTCCAGCCTTAGGGCTATCTCTTCATTGGTAGGTTCCCTGCCTAGCTGCTGCGTGATCTCGCGTGATATCTTTGTCACCCTGTTGTAAAACTCCATCATGTGCACAGGGACTCGAATCGTTTTGGTCTGATCTATAAGGGCACGGGTTATAGCCTGCCTTATCCACCACGTGGCATACGTGCTAAACTTAAAACCCTTTTCATACTTAAACTTATCTACGGCCTTCATCAGGCCAATATTTCCCTCCTGTATAAGGTCAAGAAGCGGCAGTCCCCTGCCTACGTAGTTCTTTGCAATGTTGACAACAAGTCTGAGATTCCTGGTTATCAACTCATCCTTAGCCTTAACAACAAGCTCCTTTGCCTTTGCCACACGTTCCCAGTGTTTCTTAAGTTCATCTATCTTAATACCGATCTCAGCCTCTATATTCTTGGTCTCCTCTATAACCTCTCTGAACATAAACCCTATGTTGTTGGGATTTTCAGGATCATACTGCTTAAGGTTGACGATTCTCTTGATATCTCTTATAGTCCCAAACTTGGCGATTCGTTGATCTATACCTCTTATCGTCTCCATCAACTCTTCCAGACGCTCGAGTGTGAGCTTTAGGGCCTCTTCTATCCTCTCCTCCTCGACCATCGTGTCGTCGCTTAAGTCAAGCCCAGCTAATAGCTTTTTAAAAAGCGGCAAGGATATCACAATATCCTTTATAATATCTCTACCCTCCTCAAGGGTCTTTGCAAGCTCCGTTTCCTCATCCTTGCTTAAAATAGAGATATCGCCCATTGAATGGAAATACGCCTGAACAAGGTCTTCAGTCTTTTCATACCCCTCAACCTCCTCGTCAGTCTCAAGCATGGCAGCTGCCCTCTCCTGATCCACAACCTTAACACCCATGTCCTGTAATAAGTCCATAAGGTCCTCGATCTCATCAGGTGAGAAGAACTCAGAGGGCAGGGCGTCGTTGATCTCATCATAGGTAAGTGAGCCGCGCTTCTTGCCTATATTAATTATCTCTTCAAAAATATCCCGTTCTTTCATCTCATATCTCCCGGCCTACAATACATTTAAACACCTATATAAACCTCAATTATATATTTTTTGCAAATTACAGTAAATGGGTACAACTTAATAATATAACACTAATAAAATATTATTACAACTAAAATATCTCTATCGTTGGCTATAGTCTGGCGTAGGATTAAGTTGTTGACCATACGCATGTTATATGCACCAAGATAAAATCTTAAGCAGCCACGCCTGACATTTACGGGGTCAAGGGGACGAGTCCCCTTGTGGGAGGGTCTGAGGGAGGGCAAAGCCCTCTCTTCTTTCAACGTTACATAGGAGAGCACGTAACCGATAGGAGCCGAAGGCGGGATCGTAGGGGGGACCGTCATCAGTGAGCACATTTGCGTTGGCCAGCCACAGACTATCAGGATCATGCGGCAGCTCTGAGAGGCGTTCTGGAAACCACCAGCCATGTTCTACGCTTACCACGTAGGGGGCAATGTCCTCGGTAACCTCAGCCGTTACGACTATCTGACCCCGCTTGGTGCTGATGATCACCTCCTCACCATGCCTAATCCCGCGTGCCTCTGCCAGTGAGGTGTGTATCTGAGCCTGTGGCCGTGGTCTCAACCTGCGTAAGGCCTCCACTTGCCTGTGCTCGCTGTGAAAGAACTCCACCGTGCGGCCTCCGGTTATAAGGACTAGCGGATAGTCATCAATCAACTCAGGTGAGGTCTGAGGTCCCTCAGGAGGTTCTTCATACATGGGCAGCGGTTCATAACCCATGCGCTTAAGCGAGGCGCTGTAAAGCTCCACCTTCCTTGAGGGAGTCCTAAAACCCTTATCTACGTACTTGCAATACCTGTGGGGAGGACAGAGATAGGTCATCTCTACCGCCTTGGCAAAGTCGATACCAAGCGGCGCCAATTGATAATCAAATATATCCCTGAAGGTCAATTCGCTGCCCGGCAGATGCAGACGCCTGCTCAGTTCGTCTATGATCCACTCATCCTGCCGGCAGTCGGGTGTTGAAACGATGGCAGACTGGGCAAAGACAAAGTTTTCTGCCACTAAAGGGACTCCCATGAGGTGGTCTATCTCCGTCCAAAAGGCAGCAGGCAAGACGTAATCTGCCTGCTGCGCTGTCGGCGTCATAAACAGGTCTGTTACCACCAGCAGGTCCAGCTTTCTGAGCCCCTCAAACACGCGCTTAGGATTAGCCACGGTCAAGAGCGGGTTGCTGCCAAAGACTATAAGCCCCCTCAGTCTGTAGGGGCCGCCGTCGTTCATAGCGTTAAATATACCGGGTATGTGGGCGGAGGGCATGTAGGCGCGCCAACCGCCAAGGAGCTTAAACTCTCCTGCACCTATCCTCTTTTTTGCCTGCTCAGGGGGTAGCTTGTCCTTGAGGAGGGGGTAGCTTCTCAGAACGTTCATACCAAGGATATCAGCCCCGGGGACATCGAGGTTGCCCGTGATGGCACGCAAGAGAGCAACTGCCCTGACCGTCTGAAGGCTGTTTGAGTTCTGCTCAAGACCTAGTCCCCACTCCAGCACGGCTGGCTTTAAACGGCTGTACAGACAGGCCGCCTCCTCTATATCTTGAGCACTCACACGTGTTATGGCAGAGGCCCACTGGGGTGTAAACCTTGCCGTGTGGTCTTTGAGCTTGTCAAAGCCAACCGTGTGGTCACGCACAAACTCCGCATCGTAGAGTTCCCTGCTTATTATAACGTTTAGCATAGCAAGTGCCAACGCCGCATCGGTGCCGGGTCGTATGGGTAGCCACTTCTTGCACCTCCTGGCAGTCTCAGAGCGGCGCGGGTCAATGGCTATAGACATGCAGCCGCTGTTCAACGCCCTTCTTACGGCAGGGGCAAGCTCTGCATCAGCACTCGAAACCAGGGGATTGTGACCCCAGAACATTATGCAGGCCGGCGCTGTCTGACCATAGTAGTCGGCTACTGGAAAGCCCCCGTAGGTGAGGTGGCTTACGGTTATCCTTGGTATAAAGCACTGTGCCAGACCAGGCTCGTACCAGTTTGGGGTTCCAAGGGCGTTGGCAAACCTTACGGTGTGCATGTAGTGGTGTCTGCCAGTTCCCTGGCCTATGACGATTGATTCAGCGCCGTGTCTTTCTCTGAGGTCTTCTATCCTTTGAGCGATCTCATCCAGGGCCTCTTGCCAGCTAATTGCGTACCAGTGTCCCTGCCCCCGCTGTCCTTTTCGCTTAAGCGGGGTCTTCAATCTGTCTGGGTGATTTGCTATGTCGGGAGATTTGAGACCTTTTATGCACATCCAGCCGCGGCTGACTGGGGACTGTACATCGCCCCTGACCTTTAAGACCCTCCTGCCATCGCTGTAGACAATGACTCCGCAGCCCCCGTGACATACCCTGCAGATGCTTCTGCGTGTGTTAGCACTCACTGGTAATTGGTCATTTTGAAGGGATTGCGATTGGAGCGGTGTTGCCAGATTTGCCGCGTAAGGCGTCACCTACCTGTGGGGTCAGTATTATACCGCTTTCTACACTTATTACGAAGCCCAAGAGGCGCGAGATGTCGCTTATAAACCTGCCTGCATCGGCAAGGCTTGAAGGGGGGACGTACAGGATATCGCCGCTCTTTAGACGAATGTTATCGCCAGAGATGCCCTTTAAAACACCTGTAAGATTGAGGGTATAGACCTTTCCCTTTCGCAGGAGTACAATACCCGATGCCTTGGCGTCCTGGGTGACGCCACCAGATTGAGCTATAGCCTGTATGAGGGTTAGGTCGTCTTCTACGAGTATCATACCGGGACGCGATACTTCGCCTAAGACGTACATCTTGTGGCTTGTTATCTTTTGAGCGTTGATGATCACCTGTGGTTTTACAATGTACTGGGCTAGCGATTCTTCCATTTTCTGCTCAAGCTCTTTTACGCTTAGTCCCTTTGCCTGCACCTGCCCAACAAGTGGGAAGGAAAAGCTCCCATCTGGTCTTAGCGTTACTGAGCTTAGTGAGAGGTCTGTATGTCTGTATACGTTAATGTTTATTACGTCGCCTGGACCCAACATTGAGATTTCGCCGTTAGCGCTGTTTTGCAGCTCGTCGTCTATCAGTTCTTCTAATTGGCCTTTTCGGTTAAGGGTGCTTGTATCAGGTGTGATTGAGGCACAGCCATATATAAATATTAATAATACGCAGCTTAATCTATTAATATTCATTGCGTATCAAACGTATAATAGACACTACGGTGTCTTCTTTTCTCTCAGCATCTTTGTCAGTGCGTCATAGCCTTTGGTGTTTATAATGCTTTGGAACTGTGTCCTGTAATTATTTACAAGGCTGACCCCTTCTATCACAACGTCGTAGACCTTCCACTCCTTACCGTCGCCTAACTCTTTGAGACGGTAATCTATAGGGATTTTCCCTTTTTTCGTTATGATCTCGGTCTTAACGGTGCTAAAACCGCCTTCGGTCTTTTCCTCCACGACGTCTATCTTTTCGTCTGTGTACTTTTCTATCTTGTTTATATAGGCGTTCTCTAAGAGATCCTTAAACAGCTCGGCAAACTCCTTTTTCTCGGCATCTGATCTCCTTTGCCAGTGTACAGCCAGCGATCTTTGTGACATCTCATGAAAATCGAACCTATCCTCAACGGCTGTTCGTATCATACTGCGGCGTTGCTGCTGCTTTTCAGGCCCCTTTAGAGTAGGGTCTTTGATTATTGCCAGCACCTTATCCACAACGCCCATAACAACCTGCTGAGGCTTCTGAGACGGCTCGGTGCTTGCAACGGCAGAAAGTGATATAAAAGCTATTGTTATTACACCGAAAAAACTGATAATTTTAGTTATCCTCACATCATACTCCTTGATCTAGTAATAGTTCACCCATATGTGTAATAAGAAGGTAGGGCTTTGCCCTCCCTCATACCCACCCACAAGGGGACTGGTCCCCTTGACCCCGTTATATCGCATGTTTATACACAATGTTCCTATCGTATACTGATCTATTACCTTATCTACAGTTTTGCACTTTCTGGATTTCTGCTCAGGTCAGGGGCAGGCATAGAGGGGCTAAATACACCATTTACTGTCTTCCCGCGTAAGCGGGAATCTATTTTCAAGAGCTGCATAAAATGCTGGTTTATAAAAAAGTGCAGAAGTATCGTCCTTATTTTACCTCACCGAAGGCGTATTTTGATATCAGCTCCTCGATGTCTACCGCGGACTCTGTCTCTCTTAGCTTTCCGCCACTGCTTACCAGCGTGGAAGACCCTCCGGGTGATATCTGGACGTATTTCTCACCAAGCAGCCCCTTCGTCTTTACAGAGGCGATGGCATCCTCCTGGATCTTAACAGTTGGCTTGATGAGCATGGCTACGCGGGCCTGATAGGTGTCTTTATCAAGGGAGACAGCCTTTACCTTCCCTATCTCAACGCCTGCTATCTCAATGAGGGCGCCTTTTTTCAAACCGCCGGTCTTATTGAAATCGGCCGTGACCACATACCCCTCTTCACCAAAGATGCTTAGATTTCCCAACTTTACCGAAAGATAAGCGATGGAAGCAAAGCCAAGCACTAGAAAAACACCTACTAATATCTCTGTATCTAACTTTTTCATCGAGGTTCCTTCTCCCATATATTATAGCACATTACATCAAGTCTCCATAGCTGTGCAGTCCTGACAGGAGTATATTGACGCCAAGATAAGTAAATATCACGGTAATAAAGCCTACGACTGAGACTACGGCGACCTTTTTGCCGCGCCATCCTCTGAGGTAACGGGCGTGAAGATAGAACGCGTAGACAAGCCATGTGATAAGCGACCATGTCTCCTTTGGGTCCCAGCTCCAGTAGGTGCCCCACGCCTGATCTGCCCATACTGCACCAAATATCAATCCCCCCAGCGTGAATATGGGAAACCCCACTGCTATCACCTTGTAGTTAAGCTCATCTAGGAAATCCACGGGGACGTTAAAGCTCTCGATAGTTCTTTTAAGAACGTATCCGTAACGCCAGGTGGTGAAGATGACTGCAATGGCCGCTATATAACTAAAGAGAGCAATTGAAAACGATGAGTTTCTAAAGGTCGTCTTAAACAGGTAGTTTTTTATAAAGCTCTCGGTACTCCCCCCAACAACCATGAAATTCATGTAATCAAGAAGCATTGCAAATATTACAGTAAAAAAGACGCTCCCTGCCACACTCCAAAACACGTAGGCTGGCTCGCTGCGTTTCTCTGTCTTTACGATCAAGTACATTAAGGCTGCCCCAAAAGATAGACCAAAGGCGGCATAGGCTATGAAACTCATCGTCACATGAGCTAAAAGCCAGTTGCTCTGCAGGGCTGGAACGAGGGGATCAATCCTCTTAGACATGCCGGTTAAATCGATAAACCCCAACGCAAGGGCCGCCAAAGGGGTGACAAACGCCCCTAGCGAACGCCTCTTGTACTTAAACTCTACAATGATATAACCGAGCATGAGACACCAGACGAAGAAAGCTAACGACTCGTATAGGTTGGTCAGCGGCGGTCTCCCTATGCCCATATTGTATGACTCTATCCACCTGCCAATAAATGCCGCAGTCTGAGCAACAAAACTGACTATCGTTACGGTGGTGGCACTCTTGCCAAGATACTCTCCTTTGAAAACAAAATACGCTATATAAATCATCATGGCTACAAAGTAGCCGATCTCTGCAATACCAAAAAAGACAGCACTGTTCATCGTAGTCTCCTTTCTTCAGCCAGGGGTGTACAGCCCTAACCCGCTTTTGTATCTGTTGACTGTTGTTCATTCAAGGCGCTAAACACCTTGTCGATGCTTATGTCAAAGGCGCCTTTGTTCTTATGCGCATAGGCGGCTATTTTAACGTTTACCCTGCCTTTTTCATTAACGAGCATTACCCACATCTTCTTATGACTCAAGAAAAAGGCAAAATACAACCCTAAGGTCATACATATGCAGCCAAGATACACTATCCATACGCCTGGATCCTTTCTGACCTGTATGCCCGTGTATTGATAACCCCAGTTATCGATCAACTCTATCTTGCTGCCATCAGGGACATTCCATGATTTGGGGTAGCGCTTAAAGATCCACCCTCCGTACTTCTCGCTGCGCCCCTCCTTGAACATCATGAAAACGGCTGGGTTGTTTAACATATCCGTATACGTGTAAGGCTTCTCTTCCTTATCAAAGCCGAGCGCTGGTGAAAAGGCCATTACCTTGGCCTCAAGAGATGAGCCGGGGATCTTGAAGGTGTCTCCTACGCGCTTTGATATCACATCGGTCTTGCCATCTTTCGACGTTACCTTAAAGACCAATACCCCATATCCCTCACCAAGAGCGCCATAACTGGCCTGATAAAACGTATACCCCTTGTAGGACATCGGGCGGTTTACCTCTATAGAGGTCTTTAGCACCTCTTTACCGTTTTCAAAAACGGTTAACCAGCTCATGTATGTCTTTGGCGTGTCTGAGTCACCGTAGAACTGCACGGTAAAGTCATCACACCTTATTGAGAAGTCTAAGGGCTGCTCCGTGCCTTTTCTTGAAAATGCCTTATCAACAGTCTCACCCTCATCAATCTTCATAAAGCCGCGAAAACCAAATTGTATACCTATCACTGACCCTACAAGTATAATTATAATGCTGAGGTGTACAACATACACAGCGTAGCGGGCATACTGCCACCTCTGTGCATAGTATTGCACGCCATTATCAAATGTAAACTCACCAGGATTGAAACCAAGCTGCTTTATGGCAGTCAAGACCTTGATCCTGCCATCAGTCAACGTACCCTTAAACATAAGTTCTTTCTTTATGCCCTGTCGTCCGAATGCCTCTGCCTTAAGAGGTTCAAACGGTTTTGATACAATCTTGTGTATGCCAGGGAGCCTGTCAATGGAGCATATCGTCAGGTTTACAGAAAACATCACCAGGAGTCCCATAAACCACCAGGAGTTGTACATATCCATCACACCTAACTTCTCGCTTAATCGATAAACGTTTGGGGCCAGGTTATCGCCAAAGAGCTTTTTAAAGAGCTTGACGTTCTTTTGAGGCTCTACGTTTTGCTCTACCACAGTGCCTATGATTGATAACAATCCAATCATTGCAATCAGCACGACTGCGAGCTTTACAGATGAGAATAAGCCCCATACCGCGTTTACGATTGAGGTGCCTCCTGTTGTCTTACCTTCTTTTGTTTCCTGTGTTTCTTGCGTCATTAGTCAACCTTCTTCAATCTTCTTATTTTGCCTCCGATGAGCTGTCCTATTATAGAGGCAGCCAGCGAGATGGGTAGATATCTGATGTTGAGGTGCATAACATACCTCATTGCAATAACAAAAGGGATAGGGGCGTGTATATATATAAACCATTTAGGCGAGCGTTTATGTTGTCTCGCCCTGAGATATCCAAATGGGAGGTTGAGCACCATTGCAAACACAAACAACAAGGCTATTGACCAAACATTATTAACAAGTGCCAGTTCAAACATACCATTTAATGATATCAGAAAGCAGGCAGGTTTGTAAACAGGGGGCACAATTCATCTTTGAGTTGAGGGAAGTAAGGAGGAAGCGGGGGCTTTGTTCACCCGTATGTATAAAGAAGGGAGGGCAAAGCCCTCTCTATTTTTTTGCATCTTTACATCCTTAAGTCAACAGCATTATCCCACAGACCCACCCGCAAGCGCTACGCTCATTGATCAGTCCGCTCCCTTATAGAATTACCCATCAGAATTAATTGTCTTAACAAGCTCGGCTAAAACACCCTCGGCCTTATCTACTTCGATCTGGCAGGTGCCGGCGTTGGCATGTCCTCCGCCGCCGTATTGTAGCATCAATTGCCCGATATTGGTCTTTGATGACCTGTTTACTATGGACTTACCTACGGCGTAAACTATGTTTTGTTTCTTCAACCCCCAGAGTACGTGGATGGAGATGTTGCACTGAGGAAACAGCGCATAAATCACAAACCGGTTACCTGGGTATATAGTCTCCTCGTTAAGCAGGTTTAATAGCACGAGGTTATTATGTATGATAGAGCATCTCTTGATCTGATCCTTAAAAAGCTCGTCGTATTTTAAGAACAACTCCACTCTTTCCTTGACGTCTGGGAGTTCCAGGATTTCTTCAATCGTATGGTTCCTGCAATAGGCGATCAGGTCCATCATCAGGGCGTAGTTAGATATCCTGAACTCTCTGAATCTTCCGAGGCCTGTTCTAGCATCCATCAGGTAATTTAAAAGTATCCAGCCCTTTGGGTTTAGTATCTCATCGAGACTCAGTTGGGCGGCGTCGCCCTTGTCAACGGCCTCCATCATCTCACGTGATATGTCTTTAAACCTGACGTCGCTGCCATAGTGTTCATATACTACCCTGGCGGCCGATGGTGCCTCAGGGTAGATGATGTGGTTATCACGCTTGCCCACCCTTATTGTTTCGCTGAGGTGATGATCAAAGGCCAGGTGCACCCCTTCAACGTAAGGCAGGTTCGTCGTAATATCCCTGTCAGTTATCTCTATCTTGCCATCCTGCATGTCCTTTGGATGCACGAACTTTATGTCATCGATCAAGTCTAATTCTTTTAATAAGACAGCACAAACAAGACCGTCAAAATCACTTCTGGTTACTAACCTGTATTTACCATCTGCCATGTTCTATACCTCCTTAAATGTTATCGCTAAGTGCGTAACATAAATAATACACGAAGACGCCGCTTTTTAGCTATACAAAACTATATATGCTAGGTAAATTTATTCGGTATTGCAGTTTTCCTTACTTCTAAGGATGTGTTAAAATAAGGTTATGAGATTTGTAGATGTAAGAAGTGATATAGCCTTTAAAAGGATATTCGGTAACGAAAACAAGAAGGAGATACTTATATCTTTTTTAAACGCTGTGCTAGATCTCAGTGGTGATAAAGAGATCGATGAGATAACGATACTTGATCCCTATCAGGCACCAAAGGTAAATGAGTTGAAGTACACTGTGATAGATATAAGGGCAGTGGACAAGAGAGGTGTAACCTTTATCGTTGAGATACAGATACAAAGGGAAAGGGGCTTTGAAAAGAGGGTGCTTTATTATACAGGTAAAGCATATGTTAATCAGTTGGCAAGAGGAGAGGACTATCCTAAGTTAAATCAGGTTATATACATCGGCATCGTGGATTTTGCAATATTTGACGGCAATAATTATTTAACACGGCATCTAATTTTAAATACTGAGACATTTAAACAGGAGTTGAAAGACTTTGAGTTTAATTTCATCGAACTGCCCAAGTTCAAAAAGGGAGAGGATGAGGTAGAGACCATAATAGAGAAATGGGTACATTTTATAAAGAATGCGTATTCGCTGCAAATGGTACCCAAGTGTGCTGACTTCGTAGAGATAAAGGAAGCCTATGAGATAGCAAACGAAAGCACATGGAGCAAGGAAGAATATGAGGCATATGAAGATTGGCAGATAAAAATGCAGATAGAGAAGGGTATAATAGAATATCAGGTTGAAAATGCCCTTATTGAGGGAGAACTTAAGGGACATCTTAAGGGTTTAATTGATGGCGAACGTAAAGGGTTAATAAAAGGAATAGAAGGGATGCTTGAGATTAAATATGGAGATAAAGGGGTTGGACTTATGGACAATGTCAAATCCATTGTAACCATAGAAAAAATAGAAGAATTTAAAGAAGCGTTAAAAAGGTCTACATCTGTAGATGACTTGTGGGCGTACTTTAGAGGAACGTGATTTGAGCTAGGTTGTATACATCTAAGTACTTATCTTTATTTTAAGTTTAGTTACCCATGCGAAATAAGAAGGAACCATAAAGAATGGGGCAAACCTCACACTACAGTTGATGTTGCCTCTGTTCTTGATAGCTGGCGCAGACAAAGCATTATTAGTGAAAAATAGATAAAGCAATACGTCGAAGACGGACAGTAACCTTTTCCTACATGATTAGAAAGATCCCTAACAATCTTTAAAGCATCCAACTCTTTTCTAACTTTCATAATCTTCATCAGTATGTAAAGGGAAAGAATTATTATCATTAAAATCTTCTTGAGTGCCTCCAACTAAATTTATGGTGTTAATTGTTCTCTTCACAATATCAAGAGCAATTATAACTGCATCTTTTTCCAATGGCCTAATATTACCCTCAGACATATGATGTATCAAATCTTCATAATCCGAAGCATTTCTTATCGAAAACCCTATTTCACCCTTTAGCAACTTATAATAAAGCGTACCCCAAGAGTCATAATTTATTGAATAATTCCAATGACTCTTCGAAGCTATATATAATTTCTCATCAATTATCCTGACAGGAATACGTCCACAGGGAAGATTTCGGAGAGTACTAAGGAGTCCATTACACCCTCCACCACCAGGATAAAAATATAGAAAATAATCATCCCATATAAACCAAAGAATGGTTCAGGACATATTTGCGGATTTACAAAAAGGGAATGATATAAGATGTTTTTATAACTGTTTACCTCTTTTATAAAAGGAAAACAATACCAGATGAATCTTGAAAAATAATCGTTCGCTAATGCTTTATGTTGAATTGGATCGATTGCCCAACAAATGATATCCTTTCTAGAATAAGGCACTTTAAACTGCAAAGCAAATAACAAAAGCTCACTTCCTTTTTTTGCAGCATAAATCCTGTCCAAGGGTACTAGCGCTTCTTTAACCTCTTGGACTGTATCGCTAAAAACACTAAACCAATATCTCTAAAAAAACAATTTAACCCCTCTGACACCCACTGTACCGCCATTGTTTCGTAATAAATTAATCTCTTCCTCATTTACGCTCCTTGTTAAAATTTTTGCTTAGGCCATCAATGTACCTGCGGGTGCTACTTCCTCAGCAAACTCACGCTGATAGTTCTCAACCCTTGTTATGTAGTTGCGCGTCTCAGAGGGCATTTTCTGCGGTGTCCTTTCAAGATTTCCCATCCCCCAGTTATAAGCGGCAAGGGTGAGTCTTACATCGCCGTTATACCGGTCAAGCAACTGGCGCAGATAACGCGTCCCCCCCATGATGTTCTCTCTAGGGTCAAAGGAGTTCTTTACGCCCAGGCCTGCTGCCGTTGAGGGCATCAACTGCATCAGACCCTTTGCTCCCGCATAAGATAGGGCTTTTGGTTCTCCGCCGCTTTCTGCTTTAATAACGGCTTTTATGAGGGCTGGGTCTACCCCATATTTCTGCGCCGATTCATTTATAAGCGCCTCATACTTCTCTATGGCTTTTGACTTGCTTGACTTCTCTTCTTTTTTGCCGGCGGTTGTATTACTCTCCATAGCGATGATTGAAGAGTTGTCTTGTGCGCTTGCATTTCGTTTGCTTGCATTTTTTGTATCATCATCTTTTACACTCCCCTGACTAGCCGCCTGCTCTGCGGCCAGACTGGGCTGTTTAGCCTTCGACGCTTCCACACCTGTCTGAGCAATCGATGCCTTCATCTCAGGCAACGGCGGTATATACAGTGGAAGTGGAAATCCAGGGAACAGTCCCCCCCCTCCGCTACTGCCAAAAACACTGCCTTCTGTGGAAAACAACTCTGAACTGCTGTGGTTCACAAATATGTCTAGTATCCGCCGAAGCGACTCTACTACTGAAAGCTCCAGCGGCCTTACGCCTCTGTCTCCATTTATCGATCCTGCTAAGATACGCTTGAAGTCTGAACTTAATTCAGCGCTTTGAGCCAAAGGCAGCCTCGTGTCTTGCTTTAATTCTGATATGTTATCATTAATACTTTTAATCATAATGCAAGAAGCTATCAATATTCATGCCAGAGGAGACTCACAACATCAGTGACTTGTGTTTACACCTTATTTTCAAGCAATATCAGCGCCTTGTCAAACAGTTCGTTTATCTTAACGCTCTCAAAAGCGATTGTTTTCATAATTACAGACAGCTCAGCATGTCCCTCTTCTGACATCTTATCCGCCCAGCCCTGGTAGGTACTGGCGTGTTCAACGTTATGATGCTTCCAGTGAAGAAGCATGGCTTGTAGCTTTTCTAGGTTTGTCATTCAGACTCCTCCGTTAATTCTATAGTAAGTATATAAGTTGTCACGCATGGACAATTTATTGACACGTATCGGTCTGCCGATTACAATTGCCACTGTTCGGTCAGATCCTCAAAATCCCCTACTTCATTTAAAAACCGTGAAGGACCGCTAAACGTGTAATAGGAGTGGCCTTTATACTCTATCTGAGGGCTTACCAAGTAAAGATTACTCTTGGCTCGCGTACAGGCAACGTATAGCAGTCTCCTCTCCTCTTCTAAATCCTCTTGCCTGGAGAACGAGTACATGGTGGGTAAGTACCCCTCTGTTAGATGGATTATAAACACCGTATGCCACTCCAGGCCCTTTGCTGAATGGATTGTCGACAATATGAGTTTTTCCTGCTCCCTTTCTAATGGCATTACCTCTACAGTTTCAGGAGGGTCAAGCGCTATGTCAGACAAAAACCTATCTATGCCGTCATACTCAACTGCAATATTGGCTAAGGACGTTAAATCCTCTAGTCTCCTATTAATGTCATCATAGGAGCGCTGCATAAGGGGAACGTAATAATGCTCGGCAAGCTCTACTGCTTCAACAGGTTTAAGCTGCCTTGACACTATCTGCTCTATCACATTATGAAGGTTGACAAGCTCGTCCTTGAACTTGGCCATTGAGAATCTCTCAGAGAGTAACCCGCTATGCCCCGCCTTTTTATCCACTATCTCAGTGATGACCTCACTGGCGGCCTTTGGACCTATCCCCTCATGCAGAAGTAAAAACCGGTGCCAGCCTACCGCATCAAAGGGATTATAAATTATCCTCAGTAACGACACAATGTCCTTTATGTGGGCTGCCTCGCCAAACTTAAGACCTCCATATTTAACGTATGGTATGTTGGCCTTGCTTAATTCAACCTCCAAGTCGTGCGAGTTAAAGGCAGACCTGAACAGAACGGCCATATCTGATAGGTCCACCCCTTCTTCTCTTAGCTCAAGCACCCGCTGACAGACAAAGGCCGCCTGCTCGTACTCGTTCTTGGCCTGAATGTATACAGGCTTTTGCTCAGCCTTTATCTCTGAAAAGAGGGTCTTGGAATATCTCTCCCTTGCATTTTCGATAATCTTGTTAGTAAGATACAAGATAGGCTGCACGCTGCGATAGTTCTGCTCTAAGGCAGTAACCTTGCATTGAGGGTAGACCTCTGGAAAATCCATTATATTTCTAAAATTAGCGCCCCTGAAAGAGTATATGCTCTGGGCGTCATCTCCTACCACCATGATGTTCTTATGCTCTGAGGCCAACAGATATGCAATCTTGGCCTGTATCATATTTGTATCCTGAAACTCATCAATCATTATGTATCTATAAGCGAACGACAGTTTCTTTCTTGTCTCATCATGGCTTTCCAAAAGCATGTGCATGGATGACAATAGATCGTCGTAGTCCATAATCATTCTTGCGCGTTTGTACTCAACGTATTTATTAGCAATATACCGTATGTCATCCTCGTAGTTGGCAAATCTCGTATAGTCCTCTTGCAGGATATCATTGTAAGAGCATCCCCTGTTCTGGGACTTGGATATAACATTGCTGATTATATCTTTCTTAGGAAATCGTACATCTCTTTGGGCAAACCCCATCTCTGTGCGTATTATGTTGATTATATCCTCTGCCTCAATTTTATCTACTATCGTGAAATTATCCTCATAACCAACAGCGCCTGAAAACTTCCTGAGTATCTGAGCTGCAAAGGAATGAAACGTACCCCCTGAGACCCTCAGACATCTGTCATCCAGCAACGACGATGCCCTGCGCATCATCTCTCTAGCCACCCTGCGTGTAAAGGTCAAGATAAGGATAGCCTCAGGACTTACACCGTTTTCCACTAAATAGGCCACCCTGTATACCAACGTTCGAGTCTTTCCTGTACCCGCTCCCGCTATGACAAGCTGCGGCCCCTCAACGTTCAACACAGCCTCAAGTTGACCCTTATTTAAGACCTCACCATAATTTACCTTGTACTTCGCCTTATAAGACTTCTTTAAGTTGTACTTTTTCATTAGATATTATCGCATATAAATACATTAAACGGTCAATAGTGCCTCTTGCAAATCTCACATCAGGCAATTATTATCCCAAAAAACATCCTTTCATATCGGCTGCTCATAGAGTGAACTTTTTGCCATGCTTTACATAACTGTACTTTTCAAGAGACTCAATATATTAGGTTAAGTATCTTATGATACCAGCAATTCTCACTGAATTTGCAGAATGGCTTTTTATAAGGATTTTATTGTGTATATGAAAAATGTTTTTCGCGGTGTTTTTATAGTATATTGCTTATATATCAATAAGTTACATTCA
>PEAB01000003.1 GCA_002753395.1 Nitrospirae bacterium MYbinv3
AAGGGTTCCCTGGCTACATGCATATCATCATTCCAGCTGCCGTCGTAGACACCCTTGCCCTCCTTGACGTAGCCGTACTTGCCATGCACATAGACGTCTATGAAGTCTTGGCTCTTGCCGGAGGCCAGGTTTGTGTAGTAGCTCTCCGACAGATTGTCAAGGTTCTCCGCCTGCGGGGCCAATCCTGACGGCTGCTTATACAGACGGGCGTTGTTGGGGCAGGTTTCCTCAAAGTATTGATAGTACCTTGAGTCCATGTCCGGCGGGTTGCTGTCCATGATGATGCCCGACCATGTGCAGCCGCCTTCCTTCTTTGCAGGGTAGCGGTCAACACGTCCCTGGATCGCCTCAAAAACGGCAAAGGGTATCTCCTTGAACTCGTTAACCCATGCCCCGGTAAGCTCCAGCGACAACAGATTTGATACCTGGTCCGGTCTGTCCAGGGCGCGAAATAGCACCTCGGTATACACATCGCCGATTTGGATTGTGTAGTCATGCGTAGATATGTTGTACTTCCCGCAGCACTCCGGTGGAAACCACTGATGAAAAGTCTTGATGGTTGTGTCCTTGAGCTGCGGGTATGTATTGCGGATGACCGCCCAGCGGCTACGACGTATCCCGTCCTTGCCCGGCGCTTGAGCAAAAGCACGTTGGAATATCTCAAGCACACATGCCGAACTCTTACCGGAACCAAACGGGCCGACAATAGCACGTATAAAACTGTTGTTCTCAGAGAAGTCCAACAAGGTTGGCACGCTCCGGTAGCTGTAGTTGAACCCCTGTGTGTTGTCAGCCTTTGACTGCTTACTCACTTTGCCTGCTTCGATCTATGTTGACTACAAACGGGGCTGTTTGTGCGGCTTGGGATTGTTTGTCATACCCCCTCACTCTTCGCTGCATCTCAAACACCTTTTCGAGTTCATGTATGGTGTTGATTTTAAACCGCTTAGCAAAGAAGTCCTGCATAACATCCTCAAAGACAATAGCCTTCTGTCCCTGGTTGGCATCAAGCTGTGCAAGCCTCTTCTGAAGTGATTTCTGATTTAGCTTTTGATACTGTGTCTGCCGTGTCACCGGCTTTTTTTTGCCTTTCGTCATACACGATTTCAGTATGACAGAGATAAAAAATATTGCCTTATGTTTAATTGACAAAATTGTACTATTTCTTGACGACATTGAGTAGTTTCTTGGCGATTTTGGTGTGGTTTTTGGAGATGGTTTTTTGTACAGAATGTCGGTTTATTGAAGCCATCTTGTACACTTCAAGGTTGAGCACAGGTGTTCTGCCTTCATAACACAGCAGCCCAGCACTGCGCAGTATCTTTCTTGCTGTGTCTTTCGTTCGTACCCCGAGCGCCTGACATATCTCTTTCCAGCCACGAGCTTCCAATCGTTCAAACTGCGTCAATAGCTATCCCTCCTTTCACCTCCCGAATCTGAATCCGCACGCATGGTTCTATTCCATCGGCATAGCGTTTGTGCGGAGACTCCGACACGATCTGCGCATCGTCATGATAGGCAATGCCGTTAAGCGCATCCTCGATACCCTTGATGTAGTTGCTCAAATCAGGCTTAGACGTAGGGTATGCCCGCCATGCCTTTGTGGGCTGCCCGCGCTTGTTGGTATGGCTCTGTGGTCGCGGGACGTAGAACATCAGCGACATGAACAACGGAATGTGCTCATAGAAAGCAGGTTTAAGTGTGCGGTATTTTTCTACCGCTTCAACAGCAAACGAGGCAACAGTCAGCTTCCAGTCCTTTGACTTTTTGGGGTCGTAGGTGTGTACAGACTTCCCCTGTACTCTGAACTTTGCACGGCCTTGAGCAACAGGGGGCAGCGGCACGGTGAAGTCAATCGATTGCAAAGGGGGTGTTTGACCATCCACCACTTGCCCCTGTAACGAGCTGCAAGGGGTCAAATTTGCGTCAACATTTAGAACAGCTTGTTTACTCAAAACAGCTTTCCGAGGTACGGGGCTGCCGTGTACTGTAAAGTCAATCACTTAATTAGTCTCTCCTGTATTTTTAACTGCCATTGCCTGCCTTTCATCTTATCCATCTACTTATTTCCTTTATTTAAGCCATTGTAACAATGTGTAACACAATGTAACAAATAATGTAACAAGTTTTTCTCTGATAAAATGCCATTGTAACAATGTAACAAGTTTTTCTCTTTTATAAGAGAGCCTAGTCAAAGCTAGAATATATATATATATATATATATATATAAGTGGTACGGGTTTATAGTCGCATTCAAATCTGTTACATTGTTACAATCTCTGTGAAGGCTTGTGCTTGGCTGTTTTGCATGTAACACAATGCTAAAAAAACTTGTTACAGATTTGTTACAATTGTTACAATTAGATTCCATGCGGTTTTTATTCATTCCTGTTCACCTATGAAGTAATATCTGTTTACCATATTCCCATCTCGTGATAGTTGTGTCTCAAGGGTAAGGCCTTTGTGTACACAGTATGCCTTTAGATGTTTACCAAATTTTACCTTAGAGAACTTACGTTTTTGACTGTCGCTGTAGTACTCAGAGACAAAATTATCGTATGCCTCTAAAATCAGGATTTTTTGATTACGAGGTAGACTATCAGCATACTCGATAAAATCATGTCCAACCTCATTACTTAGCTTTTTCTTTTGTAGGGTGTCTGAGGAATAGGATAGCATCCTGCTGTTATTGGCAAGATAGACTTGCACACAACGCAGCATAAAATTGTAAAAGAGGTTCCATTTTATATTGTCCCATGACGCGAAAAATATCTCTCCGAACTCGCTTTCAGGTGTTGTTATAGCGTTATAATAGTTATACAATTCAAACTCAAATTTTCTACGTTCAAAAGATGTACCTTCACCCTTTACTGAATAATTAGTTGTGATTATAGTCTTCAAGTTCTTATCAGGTTCAAAGTTGTATCTGTCTTTGTTTTTACGCTCAAAGCTGTAGTGTTCAGTGATATAGCTAAACAGGCGCTCAAAAGGAAACTTCTTTGAGATGTCGTCGAACCAGACGACGTTTGTATCAAGATTAATACTCTGTAATGCAAATTGATTATCCAAGTCTATATTCTTGCCATCTATCTGGGCGATATTTCTCATCTTTGCTATAGCATTACACAGAATCCCCTTACCGGTGCCGCCCTCCGGCGTTGCATCAATGGTAGAATCTGAAAGGATAACGGCTCTCTGGTATGTTAAGTCAGTATAATTATTAAGCAGATAGCCAAGCACGGTCAGCAGCGAGGTATAACGTTTTTCGTCAAACGTCTCACAATCTGTACAGATGTTGCGTGTGAACTGTACAAAGCTAAAGGTCTTTAGCTTATCTATATCTATAAGGCTGATATCTCTATCAATGAGTTGAGACTTCCAGATAGGTTGAGGTAGTTCTTTATAGTCTTTGAGGGTAAGCCTGTCTCTTGTTACCTCGACAAATCCGTTTCTGTAAAAGAAATATGAAGCGTCTTTCTTGTCTCTGAGAAAGTCTATTACCACAACAGGTAAGGCATCGAGCTTTCCTGTTTCGATATAGACATTGATACCATCAATTAGCTTCTTACGCAAGTCCTCTTTTGTGAAAAAGGGGCTTATGCGTTCTGGCAGTATATCAAGATAATGCGTGAATACGTAATTCTTGATAGCAGAAATGTCGTATTCCTCAACGATGTTATCTTTAATCTTGATAAGAATTTTCTGCAAGGTCTTAGGGCTTAGTTTCATTTTCTTGAACCCGTCTTTTTCGAGTAAGAATAAGAGTTCACTTGCATTTATCTTGAGATGTGGAGGGTTACCTGCTTCCTCTTCCCAAAAGCAAAAGGGCAATGGGTCAATCGGCTTTACAATGTCCACTGCGTTGTCTATGAGTCCCTTGAAATCCTTTCTTGTCTTCTTGAGACCGACAAAGAAGTCTGTAATATCCTTGTATGGAGTAGTCATATAATCAGGCCAGACGATAGTTCTTACGCTGGCGGCTATGTTATTGAGGGCTTGAGCAATCTTGAGTGTGCCTTTCCTGCCAGCATCGTCATTGTCGTAAGCGATGATTACATCTTTACCTCGAAAGTATTCGTTCCATTCTGACAGCCAGGTTCCGGCCCCGCCTGTACCCGTAATGGTTGTGAGTCCTGTTTGCTGAAGGCAGAGCAGTCTATCCCATTCGCCCTCACATAGAATAACCAGCTTAGATTCTTTCAATTCTTGCAATCCAAAGAGCCTAGCAGGGGAGCCATAGGATTCATTGTCTTTTGTATAATTAATCATTTTGGGGGTCTTTTTGGGGCTGTAAAGACGTATATTGACAACGCTTCCAGCTTCGTCGTAGATTGGGATGGTTATACGCCTTTTCTTTGAGTCGTACCCTATCTTGTATTTTTTGATAGTGTCTGTATTTATGCCTCTATTGTTTAGATATTGAATGATTTCGTAGTTATTATTTAAATTAGCGACATACGTATCAATAGTAGAGTGTTCTATCGGTGAATATTCTGTTTTCAGTGCAGGAAATTTAATCCCTAATTGCTTGCCGAGGTCAAGCAGTATATCTTTGAACGTCATGTTTGTTGTAATTGCGTAGTAATCAAACACATCGCCTTTGCCGCATCCAGCATGGCATATCCAGCCGAGGGTATTTTCGTTATATCCGAACGAATTATGCCGGTCGTCATGCAGTGGGCAGCTACAGTTATACCATCCGTCAGTACCTGATTTTGTGTTGGACAGATTTCCATAAACGAAATTCGGCGTAAGGGCAGATAGGATAGCCTGCTTATATGATTCCCATGTGTTCATGCTATTTTTGTTTTACTTGTTTTGTTTTTCTTGTTTTCTATGTATCTTTGCCATCTTGTTTGTAATATATCGACTCGTCTATCGAGGTCATTGTGCCAGTCCTGCAAGGACGGATCGACTTCATGTATTGTTTCATGTGTCGTTAAGGACATTAGTGCAAGGTCACGTGCAGAGATAGCTTGCTTTATGTCTTTATAAAAGCCAGCTTGTATCCTTTTGCCTTTCCAGTAGATGTATACTCGCCAGCGTGTTTTTTCTTTGTTCCATGTGATGTATTTCTCCTTGTTTCGGGCATCCATGTGGCCTGGCTCCGTATCATTTACCCTTACTCCAGACGCACGTCGGCTGGCAGCAGCGGTCATGTCGTTATGTCTCCTTCCTCGATGTAGAGTTTTGGGTTGAACCGGAAAGCGTGAATCTTTCGAGCCATCTCAATCCTCAGGTGTTCGTTGATTTGCACTCTCTCTGCCTCGGTCAAGCTATCGAGGTGCTGCTTGAGCGGCGGCGTAATCCTCAAGGTGTAGTTGACCGTCAGCTTGTCCTTGTCCACACCCTCCTCCTGTACTGCATAGCCATGCTAAGCACTGCAAGGCTTGCCTTGACCCGCCTTCGCCGCCGTGTTAGGCTAAAGACATGAGTTGCAAACAGCAGACATACTACGCACATCACGAGACCTCATCCGAGGGGGGACGAAGGGATGATTTCCTTAGTAGGTTAATCATTGAAGGTGAAATCGTGATATCTTCTGCTATGTCATTACGTAAACTTGAGGCTTTTATTTTGCCGTTAGTTTCGTTTTCGATTGCAAAAGCTATATATATCGATATGTTTCTTATCCCGTGTATAATTTGTGACATGTATGCAGGAGATATATTAAGTCTCCTGGCCATTTCTTTTGATGTAATCTTCTCTTGTTCAAGATATGTTCTTATGTTCATAAATGCTATATTAACAAAAGTAAACTTACATGTCAAGTCTACTTTTCTTATGCTTGTAAAAAAAAACTGCATATTAGTTTAAAGTAATAAAGGTATATCATGGGCGTGACATACAAAGAAATTATAGATTTCCTTTTAAGCCAAAAAGGATGGTCTGCTTCAGAATTAGCAAGACGTCTGAATAAAGACCCTAGTGTAATAAGTCAGTGGAGAAATGGATACAGAAATCCTGGGAGAAAAGCTCTAAAGGAAATCGCAAGCATTTTTGGAGTGACAATGGATGACATAGAAAAAGCACGTGAAACAGGTAAGATAGAAACCTCACTACCTGCATTCCAGTGTACTGGTGAGGTAGATAATCAAGAAGAAAACAATGATAAAATAATGTTAGCAATGTTAAAAGAAATGGAGATAAAAAGTCCTCAACAACTAAACAAGTTTATGAAGGGGTATATAACGTCTAAAGCAGATGATAAGATGTTAATAAAGATAATTAAGCTTATGACGCAAGAAGAAGGAGATAAAAATAGAAAAGATTAGCTAACGCAAGACAATAAACTTTCCTGCCGAGAAAACGGCTTAAAACATGAGGTAAAGTAAACATTGACAATCTGATAAATAGTATATCGGGCTGTAGTTTTTGCTCATCCTCTTGCAATATAACATCAAGTGGTGAATAATAAACCTTCCCTGCTTTAGTTTTTCTTATGTGCTGACGTATAAGGTCATAAATGTTAGTGCTAATGTTCTGATGTTTCCTAAACGGACTAGGCTCCATAACTTCCACCCCATTAATTATCTCTGTCAGGTCAAAATCTCTATCTAAGCCCCGTAAACTCAAATTTTGCTGTGAGTTTTAGAGGAAGTGAAAAAAAATTTAGTTAGTAGCACATGCTATTGACATAAATGTTTACATATGTTAAAGTTAGTCGTAAAGCAATTGATAAACATGCAAAGGAGGCAACGGCATGACAGAAGCAATGTTAGAGACAAAATCAGCAGAGCAAGCTGCATTAGGAGCAGAGGAATGGCGGTTGGCAGACGTCAAAGAGCTAATATCCTTAATTAACTACCAGGCGAAGTCACCAGCGGATTGGCTGACGGAGCAGGGATTTAAGAATGTGCAGTCTAGCTACTACTGGTCGTCTACGTCCTATGCTAGCAATACGTCCAACGCGTGGTTCGTCTACCTGGACGATGGCAGCGTCGGCGCCGACGGTAAGTCCTACTTCAACTATGTTTGGCCCGTTCGTTCTGGACAAGTTGATCCTTCGGTGATTGAGGACAAATTTGTAGATAACGGCGATGGTACGATTACAGATCACAAGACAGGGCTGATATGGATGCAGAAGCCGGTAGAGCAGATGACATGGCAGGAAGCTATCGATTACTGCAAAGAGCTAAACAAGAAGGAGATAAGGCATGACTGCGAGCTTGAAGAGTTTTAGAAAGGCGTTTAAGGTATGGCTAAGAAGAGCGCAAGAATGGATAGCAACGCACTAAATCCAGGAGGTGATGAAAAGGTGACAAATAGAGGCTTCATAGGAGGTGCTTTGAAACTGGCTGGAGTAATGGGAGGTTATAAGGCCCTACGGCAAGTATGCAATAGATGTGATGATGAGATTCCAAGCGGTGGATACTATGTTGCGTGCCCACATTGTGGCAGTTTTAATTGGCAGTTTATTTAGTGTGCTCACACGAGTCGGGCGGTGTAAGGTTGGCGATGACGCACAGCGTACCCCCTTCCCCCAGCAAGCGGCATGGGGCCTGACGAACCTAAAAAGGAAATGTTGAGGTATGTCTGAACTAATGAAAGTTTTACTTTTTATAGCAGCAGGAAACAAAGCATCAATAAGAATGTTAATTGAGTTAGCTCAAAGGAGAACCAATGCAAGAAACAATTAACGCAGAACAAGAAACACCTCAGTTAGTAGAGCCACCGGAAGTCATATGCAAACCGTATCTGTCGTATTCACAGATATCTATGTTTATGAGATGCCCTCGTCAGTATGAGTATCGATACATAGAAGGTATCAAACGGCCCCCGTCAGGCGCTATGAAGCAGTCAAGTGCCTTTCACGAAACAGCAGAGGTCAATTACAAACAAAAGGTCTTTTCAGAAACAGATATCCCGCTATCAGACATGAAGGATATATTTGCTGAACGCTTTGATTTTATATTTAACAGTGAAGAGATTGTCTTTGATGAAGGCGATAACAAAGCTAAGCTCAAAGACAAAGGCATTGAGATTGTCGAGGTACATCATACCATCATAACTCCAACTGTACAGCCTCAACTAGTTGAAGAGAAGTTTAAAATAAGCCTCGGAGATGATTTCCCTTATGACCTTCTAGGTATTTGGGATGTTGTAGACATCAATAACCTCATCATAGACAACAAGGCCTATAGCAAGACGCCGTCTCAAGATGATGTCGATAAAGACCTACAACTCACTGCTTACGCATTAGGTTTTAGAGCCTCAAGACAACAGATAGAGAAAGGGCTAAGGATTGACGCAATCATCAAAAACAAGACTTGTAAGGCCGTTCAGATTAACACCACACGTACAAATATGGATTGTCGGTGGTTATTAAAATCCATCGAGCAGATAGTACAAGCAATCAAAGGAGGGGTTTTTTACCCAAATTCTAATGGATGGCATTGTAGCCAAAAGTTTTGCGGATACTGGGATATGTGCAAAGGAGGGCATTAATATGAACTTGAAGACAGCTGTAAGGCTCCCTGGAGACAACGGAGATACACTTAATAACGGGTTGCCCAATGCAACAGTATCACCACAAGCACAAAGCTCATCGGTCGATGTAGATTTTGTAAACAAGACGATAGAAGACAAGAAACCGTTTATACAAACAACCGCTGTAGCGGGGTCCCCTTTTACCCGTGCAGTATCTAAAGAGCAGCGTATTAAATTGTTCTTGTGGGGTGATTCAGGCGTAGGAAAGACAACGCTCGCATTGCAGTTTCCAGCTCCTGTTGTAATAGACCTCGAGGCTGGAACAACCCTGTATGGTGGGATTTATAGTTTTGAGGTGTTACACTCTAACACCCCCGATGAGATTATGGGGGCTATAGACTGGCTATTACAGAACAAGCACCCGTATAAAACCCTCGTGATTGACCCTGTTACAGTCTATTGGGATTCATTACAAAAGAAATATAGCGATATCTTTCTCTTGAGAAACAAGCAATCAAAAGGGTATAAGCATGAGTTCTACGATTTCCAGCCCAAGGACTGGCTTACTATCAAGTCTGAACTCAAAGAGTTTATACGCAAGCTGATGATGCTGGACATGAACGTGGTTGTCATCGCACGTGAAAAACCACAATACAAGGAAGGCTCGATAATGGTCGCCATGGGAGAGACCTTTGATGGCGAAAAGTCTTTACCTTATATGTTTGACACGATAGTAAGACTAAGTGTCAGAGATGGCAGGCGTATAGGTACATGTTTAAAGGATAGGTCTAACAAGTTACCGGCAAGTTTTGAGGTGTCTTATTCCTTTTTTGAGAACCTGTTTGGAAAAGATAGCCTCAACAGGTCTGTGAAAAAATCGGGGCTTATAACTACAGAGCAAAAGAGTCGTCTGCAATTTTTATTAGAGCAGTTTAAGTTATCACGAGAGCAGATATACGAGCGATTAAGTGCATATGGGGCAGAGACGATAGACGACTTGGAACAAGAAAAAGCAGCTTTGATTTTATCAAAGCTAGAAACGGCATTAGCAAACAGGAGATAGTATGACAGCAGTAGATTTCATAGAGATAGACTTTACAAATGTAGAAGAGATAGACGATTTTTCTCCTTTACCTGAAGGGAAGTATATTTGTGAACTCCAACATATCGATGAAAGGCAAACAAGAAATGGAGACCGATTATGGGCATTAAAGTTTAAGATTGTGGTCGGTGAATACGCAGGCAGGTTCTTGTTTGATAACATGGTATTCTCTACAAATACGCTAAAGAGAGTCAAGCATATCTGCAAGAATATAGGACTTGATGTGTCGCATAAGTTAAGTCTTTCACCTGCTTTACTAATCGGTCGAAAGGTTATACTTGATACCGTAACAGATGAGTACATAAATAGCCAAGACGAAAAGAGAAAACGCAGCATTGTAACCTATGCGGGTTATAATCTATACAAAAAAGACCTTGAGGAAGACTATGTAACTCCACAGTCAAGACAAACTTCGCAAGGCAAAACAGAAGACTACAGCGAAGATTCAATGCCGTTTTAGGCAGGAGGAGAGGATGACGATAGCAGAGCAATTGCAGACAGTATATGATAGCCCAGATACCAACAGTTTTACAAGTGATGATATACAAAAGATGTTCCCTACAATTCGTATATCTGCAACAGTATCTTCAAGGATTGTTGCAAGATATAAAGACAAGACAAAGTCAATCCTTACGAATAAGCCCTATCAGCTTATCAGAGACATCAATGGGGTTGGATTTACAACTGCTGATGCAATTGCTCGTGCTGTAGGTTATAAGATAGCAGGTCAAGATAGAATAGAAGCTGGAATAAGACATGTGCTTACGGAAGGTGCTCAAACATCAGGATGTACATGTATGCCATATGGCTATCTTGTTGTAAGTGTACAAAAACTATTAGGGGTTCAAGATGTACTGATAATGTCAGTTGTAGACCACATGATAAGTCGGGGAAGTCTTATATCAAAAGATACATCAGTTGCACTGAAGAAGTATTATAATCTTGAGGAATCAATCGCTAACGAGTTAAGGCGCATAATAAATTCAGAGTCAAAGTTGATAGCGTCTTTAATTAATGACGACAACTTACAAGACGATCAGAGACAAGCACTGCGAAAGATAGTAGACAGTAAGGTGTTTGTTTTAACTGGTCCCCCTGGCACAGGTAAGACTTATACGATAAAGCGGATAATTGAGATGTTCAAGACTGACAAGATTGCTCTTACTGCCCCAACTGGTAAGGCTGCAAAGCGTATGTTTGAACAAACAGATGTAGATGCGTGTACCATACATCGTTTGCTTGGTGCAAGTAAGTTTGATGGCGTGTTTGCTTTTACTTATAACAGAGAAAACAAACTCGATGTAAACTTAATCATCGTCGATGAGTCAAGTATGATAGACGTCTTTCTTATGTCGTCTTTACTTGAAGCAATCCCTGATACAACAAGATTAATCCTTGTTGGCGATAGCTATCAATTGCCATCTGTTGGCCCCGGAAATATATTGAAAGATATTATTGCTTCAGGGGTTATCCCAACGGTCGAATTAACGATTATTAAAAGGCAAGATGAAGGATTAATAATACGAAATTGTCACAAGATTAAAGATGGCTACAATATAAACCTTGAAAACTCAACAGCTAAGGATTTCTTCTTCTTAATGAGAGATACGGAGGAAGAGATACAAGAAACAGTATTAGGATTATATGACAGGCTTAAAAGGCCAATTTCAGATGTGCAAATACTCTCACCGTTCAAAAGCCGAACTGGCCTTTCTTGTGAAAAGTTTAATGCCCTATATCAAGATAAAGTAAATGCAAGACCTTTACACAAGACAATGCCTTATAAGATAGGCGATAAGGTTATCCAGACTAAAAACAATTACGATATAGGGGTCTTTAACGGTGATATTGGATTTATCAAGAAGATTGATTATGGACGGTTAAGGATTAGATTTGAGAATCCTCTAAGAGAGGTTAGTGTTCCTGCCTCTGAAGTACAATTAGCGTATGCGATAACGATTCATAAGTCCCAAGGGTCAGAATGGCCAGTTGTTATAATCCCTGTACATATCAGTTTTGGTGGATTCTTAATGAATCGAAATATGCTTTATACAGCAATAAGCAGGGCAAAAGAGATATGTATTTTGGTCGGACACAAAAATGAAGTTGCAAAGATAATAAAGCGCAACAAGGTACAGAAGAGGTATACAAACCTTGAAGTATTATTGAAACAAAAAGGAGATAACAAGCAATGGATAAACTAAAAGAAACAATAATTCAGAGGATAGAGGACTTGTTTGCAGGAGCGATAGACGGCATAAGTTCAATACTCGCAACTGAAAACGAAATAACATTGAAATATAATGTAATGATAAAAAAAGAAGGGTTAGAACTAAGTATAGACACAAGACAGACTTACAGCAAGGGTAATGTAAAGGCATCACACATGGACAGGCTAAGCTATTGGCCTGGGCTGTTTGACTCGGTAAAGGTAGGGATGAGTGATCAAGAAGACCCCGCCACCTCCTGACGCAGCCGTGCTTTCCCCAGGAGAAGCGTGCTACATACTCGGCCTGTCGTGGAATACGTTACGACCGCTGCTTACCGCCGGTGAAATCCGCCACAAGCGCGTCGGTACCAGGTACATTATCCCGCGTCAGGCCATTGATGACTACTTGCAGTCAGACGTAGACAGTGCGAGGGCATTTGCTAAAACAATTCTAAGGAGCGTAAAATGAAATCAGTAGATGGCATGAGACTGTTTAAACGGGAAGACAACGGCATCTGGTATGTGCAGATCGACAGGACACACAAGCGGTCACTTCAGACACGCGACGAGCGTGAGGCCAAGATGCGGTTTATCGCTCTTCAGCGGGAAGCCGTCAAGGGTAAACTCGTTGTGCTGGACAGGACGCCGACTATGTCGCTGCAAGAGTTTGTGAAGGTCTATCTGGAGTGGTGTGAAAGCAACAGGGCACCTAACACATGTGAACGCTCAGGACGAGCATTACGGAAGTTTATGGAAATTGCAGGGAAGACAAAACAAATATCCGATATTAGAAAGAAAGACATGGACTCATATGTTGCATATTGCACGTCGATTAGAAATAAACCAACCACTATCAATGTTGAAATACGACATACCAAAGCAGCGTTTTCTTGGGCAGTAACAAGAGAATACCTCAAGAGCAATCCACTACAAGGGTATTCATTGCTAAAATTCCAAAAGCCATTGCCACAATTTTTAACACCACAGCAGATACAAAAGGTCTTTGAAACTATTGGGGATAATAAAAGATACAGACTTGTTTTTGCTCTTTATGTGTACACGGGGGCAAGACGTGAGGAAATACACAGACTGCAATGGTCTGATATAAAGAACGATGCAATTACAATTAAAACGACCAAAAATTATAATCCTCGTATGATTCCAATTAGTGACAGCTTAAGGGAAATAATAGTTGAATATCAAGTGAATATAGGGAAACTATTTAACATTACAATAGATCAGATGTCAAAAAGAATAAAGTATTATTTGAGAAAAGCAGGGTGTGGACACATTAGGCCGCATGATTTACGTCATACCTTTGCAAGTCAATTGATAATGTCAGGCGTAGATATGAAAACAGTGCAGGAATTATTAGGGCATACTACTTATCATACGACACAAATATATGCGCATCTTAGCCAGCAGCATTTGGAAGATGCGATCAGAAAATTACCATACTGAAATGCAGGAATGCGCCCAAAAAGCACCCACCCCCTTTGAAGATACGCATTAAATATAGATGGCACCCTGGACTTAAAATCCCTCGGGTATTATACTCGTACCGGTTCAAGTCCGGTCTCCGGTACCACTTAATCAACATACGCATACAAAGGTTAATTCTATCAGAGTTAATACCTGCCTCTACGAGTTTTAAAGACTGCGGACTTGTGAGCGTGAAGTTTACTGTTTTTGTTGAACATACCTAATTTTAAACCTGTCATTAACGTTTCACAGTATCCTCTTTAAAAAGCAGGGTAGAAAAGTTCATGGTTTCAAGACTATGGATTCCCACTTTCGTGGGAATGACAGTAATGAGCGTTTTCCAAATATGTCATTCCACAGCCTACCCCTGGCTTGAACAGGGGTAAGCAGGAGTCCAGAAAGCGTAAAAGCATAGTTACCATGAAACATAAAAAAGATACGTTTCACAGACGTACTAAGCGCGTATGCAGGAATGAAAGTTGCGCTTGTATATCAGGTAATGGAGTTAACTCGAAGGGTAAATAATATTTTATTTTTAAGCTATTATAATAGGCTATTTTTCTGTTAAAATATTCAAATGGCACGTGATAGTCAGGAGATGGACAAAAGGCAGATGAGCAACGAGCTTTGCAAGATGTCTCAGGGAATAAGCGATAATAAGATGGAAGAAGGTGTTATGAGCGTTTTGCAGGAAAAGCTGTATGATAACAGCAGTTTTTTAGCGGCAATACTTGATACGGTTGGTGCGTTAGTCCTAGTAACTGATAGGGATGGCTGCGTAGTGCGCTTTAACCGCGCTTGTGAAAGGTTGACGGGATATGTCTATGACGATGTAAAAGGCAAAGTAGCGTGGGATATTTTGTGGAGCAAGGAGGATGCGGAGGCAGTTAAAGAGATTTTTAGCAGCCTGTCCTACGATAAATTTCATACAACACATCTCTCTGATAACAAGCAGGCAAATGAGAGTTACTGGGTATGTAAGAGCGGTTCGCAAAGACTTATTTCTTGGTCATATAACGTGATACTAGATCAAAATGGCTATGTCTCCTATCTCCTAGCCACGGGGATAGATGTTACTCAGCACAGACTTGTTGAGCGACGTCTGGACTATCTCACCCACTTTGATTCACTGACGGACTTACCGAATCGGACACTGTTTTACGACCGCTTGAGTAATGCGTTAGGACAGGCACGCCGGTATGATCAGATGTTTGCCCTTCTGTTTTTGGATCTCGACGGTTTTAAATACGTCAACGATACGCTTGGACATGACATGGGCGACTTACTCCTAAAAAAGGCAGCCAAAAAACTCCCCCTTTGCGTGCGTAACTCAGACACTGTTGCACATATAGGCGGCGACGAATTTGTGATCATCCTGCCTATGATAAATGATATCAGGGATGCTGCTATTGTAGCTGATAAGATACTTGACGTCTTTACCAAGTCGTTTCAACTTGACAACCATGAGTGTTTTGTGGGAGTGAGCATTGGCATCAGCATCTACCCTACGGATGGCGACGATATCGACACACTTCTGAAGAACGCCGACATCTCTATGTATAAGGCAAAAGATACAGGGAAGAATAACTATAAGTTCTATAACTCCGACATGAATGCAAAGGCGATGCGCAGGTTGAAGCTCGAAAACAACCTCAGAAGGGCTCTCCAGCGAAGTGAGTTTACCCTGAACTTTCAACCCAAATATGAGCTTTCCTGTGATACCATAGCAGGGATGGAGACACTCATCAGATGGAATACCCCACAGCACGGTTTTGTCTCACCGGTTGAGTTTATACCAGTGGCCGAGGAAACCGGCCTCATCATACCTATAGGCGAGTGGGTACTTCGTAAATCCTGTTTTTACGGAAAACAGTGGCAGGAGAGTGGTCATAAACACCTCATAATGGCTGTAAACCTATCTGCAAGACAGTTTAAATCCTATGACCTCATTAAATCTATAGAGTCCATATTAGAGGAAACCGGTTATAACCCTGAACAACTCGAACTCGAACTCACTGAGAGCGTGGTCATGGAAGACGCCGAGTCGGCCATAAAGGTACTACGCAATATAAAAAACATGGGTATCCACATTGCCATAGACGACTTCGGCATGGGTTACTCTTCACTCAGTTACCTAAAACGCTTTCCAATAGATAGGCTTAAGATTGACAGATCGTTTGTAAACGACATCACTACAGATACAGACGACGCTGCCATCGCTACAGCCATTATTGCTATGGCTCATAGCCTTAAGTTAAAGGTTACAGCCGAGGGTGTCGAAACGGTAGAACAACTTGAATTCCTTCGCTCCCTCAACTGCGACGAGGCACAAGGCTATCTGTTTAGCAAACCGCTGGTTCCTGAAAAGTTCACCGAATTATTACAAAACCAAAAAACCTCTGAGTAAGCCTTCCAAAGGGATAAAACAGACTAAAGAGCTTCTGCGACGGTTTATTTTTTTGCTTAAATAATACGTCAGGTGGATTTGGTTTTAAGGATGATTGACTTGACCCTCTCGTGGTAGGACAGGATTGCTTCTTTCGTCTTGTCATCTATGCTGTTATCGTTTTCTAACAGAGACATCACCTGTTGACCTTCAGAAACTATCTGATCGGTCAACTCAGTATGGGATAGATGCATCTTTTCTACGTTGTCTAACAGGGTGTTGACGTCTCTAACGAAACACTTGATGAGATAAACGTCCTTGTCTCTTAAAAACAGCCGTTTAGTGAAATCTCCAGACAATACTGCTTCCATGTCCTTAAGAAGTCTTCCAAACGGGCTTAGTATACGATAAGCAAAAAACATGACAAGTAATATCGCCGCAATCCCATAACATAAAAAAACCACCACAAAGGCAAGCAAGCTATGTTGTGCACCTGCAACACCTTCGCTATGTATAAGCGGTTTATGTGTAAATAAGGCCACAGTGATCACCAACAACACAACGATCAATATTATAAGCGCAACAACCAGGTTGTGCTTCTCTGAAAGTGTCGCTCTACTTCCCCCTTCATTTCCCATAGCTCTATATTACCACTAACATATTAAAATAATCAACTGCAAAATGGGCGTATAAATTTTATTGAGGTATTTATTTTTGTGGTACAATGTTTTAACATAGATGATGAATGAATGGTATATCGTGTTATTACAGTTTGGCAAGCTCCTCCTCTCAGCGGTTCTTGGCGGCATTATTGGCTTTGAGCGAGAATCGCACGGGCAGGCAGCGGGGTTCAGAACCTATTTGGTCGTATCAACGGGTGCATGCCTTATGATGCTGCTTTCGCTGCATATCGAGGAGATATACCATCATTTTGATGTCGCGCAATCAGTGGTTCGCCTAGACCCTGGCCGGATCGCTTCATATGCAATTGCAAGCATGGGATTTCTCGGCTCCGGGGCAATCATAAAGGGCAAAGGCTCCGTTAGAGGATTAACAACCGCCGCAGCTCTTTGGATCGCAACCGGTATTGGACTATCCATCGGCGCAGGGCTTATATACCAAACACTATTTGCTACCTTTGTAATTCTTGTAGCGCTGTACTGGGTCCAGCCCATCAGAAGACTTACGGATCATAGGATTTACAGCATAATAACGGTTAAATTTAAGGACGATGACAAAACCCTTGAGAAAATACAAGGGATCTTCTCTGATTTCCCGTCTATATATATACAAAACTATAACTACGAGCACGAAATCTCCTCACAGACGACAACGTACCGTATACGTGTATACAGTACCAATGATAAGGATTGGTTTAAGGTCGTAAATAGATTCTCGTGTATCAAAACAGTTGAAGAGATAAAGTGGGCAGAGAGCGACGTGCCTTAACTATAAAGCTCAGCACAGGTGAGCTAACCGTTAAGACAGGCGAAGAGCTTCTTTCGCTTACAGGTTTTGGTTCGCGTCCAAATAAGCGGCGCGGCTTTGTCTTCGTAAGCAAGGTACTTGGCAAGCACATTGCCGTTCGTCCGTCTGTTGCAGAGGGGGCTGCCACATTGCTGGCTGCTCTGATTAAGCGTGAGATAGACTGTAAACCGGTTGTCGTTATAGGCTTCGCTGAGACGGCAACCGGATTAGGAAACTGTCTCTATGAAAAACTAGACATAGAGGATTCGTTTTACATACACACTACAAGGTACCGGTTCTCTTCAAACATGCTTCTACAGTTTATAGAGGAGCACTGTCATGCGCCGTCACACTACCTGTACGACGTAAAGGATGCGTCGCTTAAGGACATCTTACACGCCGCCAGGACAGTCGTGCTTATAGATGACGAGATAACCACAGGCAACACGATTAGAAATATTGTACTGAAACTCAAGGATGCCCTGCCAGAGGTTAAGAGCTATATTGCTGCCTCTTATCTGAATTGGATGACGGAGACCGTGGATGGCATAAGGTTTGTCTCTCTGTTAAATGGTGAGGTAGAGTTTAATAAGGGCCCCACAACTTTTACAGATAGCTTTACGTCCGAATGTCTCCACAGCAGTGAGATGGATAGTGTGATACCATATAACTTTGGTCGCTTCGGGATAAGGAAGGTTGGTATTAATGGTAAAGCACTTGTAGACATCAATGGGTTAAGGGGGGGCAAAAGGGTGCTGGTACTTGGGACAGGCGAGTTTATGTATGTGCCTTTTTTGCTGGCCAAGTGGCTTGAACAAAACGACGTTAATGTGTATTTTCAGGCAACCACGCGCTCCCCGCTAAACGTCGACGGTGACATAAAAAGCGCTATCAGGTTTAAGGATAACTACCACGAGGATATAGACAACTTCCTATACAATGTCACTCATAGCCTCTACGATGTCATCCTGATATGCTACGAAACCCCTGTCATCCCCGATAGCCACCGTTTAAAGGACATCCTCACAGGATACGCAGCAGACGTCAAAGAAATATTTATGCTGCCACCTTAAGTGATAGAAGGGGGAGCAGCGCTCCCCCTCAGACCCCCTCGCAAGGGGACTCGTCCCCTTGACCCCGTAAATGTCAGACGTGGCTGCTTAAAATGTTACATATGTGCATATACATAATGCTTAAATCAACAGCATTACACCACCCCATGATATCTGACGCCAGCCTGTGGCAGCTAATAAAGATGAGAATATGATAAGATAACGTTAATGCTTCAATTAGAAATTAAAAAAGGGATTAGGATGTTATGGCAAAGAGAAAGTTTTTATGTAGTGTAACGTTATTGTTGATGTTTATATGCTGTCCAATCTTTCAGAAGGGGGTTTATTGCTGTGATGCAAGGCAACATTATGATCTTGGGGTTAATTATGAGAAGAACCGGGAGTTTGATGAAGCTATAAGGGAATTGGAACTTGCTGTTCTATGTAAAGACGATTATTCAGATGCTCATTATATTCTCGGTACCCTTTATGAAAAAAAATATAAATATGACGCAGCCATAAAAGAATATAAGATTTTTCTCACCTATAAACCTGATCATGAAATGGCAAGCCAACGATTAAGCAAGTTAAAAAACGAAAAAAGAGCAAGAGAAGAGATTCAAGAAAAGAAATAAAACCTACACACGGTATGTGCACACAGCCACCAAATCAACGCACCCACGATAGACACTCTCGGGGTCAAGGGGACTGGTCCCCTTGCGAAGGGGTCTGAGGGGGAGCAGCGCTCCCCCTTCTATTTGTTCTCTACATCCATTCAGGCGCTGTTAGACCTAATATCCTTAGGCCTTCTTTGAGGACTATGCTTATGCACTCGCACATGAGGAGCCTTGCGCCTGTGAGGTTATCATCGGGGGTGAGTATCCTGTGTTTGTTGTAGAAGGGGTGAAACATAGCCGAAAGCTCTTGCAGGTAAAAGGTTATCCTGTGGGGTTCACGGCTGCGTACCGCGCCTTGAAATATCAACGGATAGAGGATCAACTTCTTTATTATCTGTAATTCCTCTTCTGTGTTTAAGCAGCTTAGGTCGAGGGAGTCATCATGAAGTCTGCTTAAGACTACCCCTGTTTCCTTGGCCTTTCTAAAGACGCTGTTGATCCTTGCATAGGCGTACTGGACGTAAAAGACCGGATTGTCTGAGGACTGCTTCTTAGCTGCCTCCAAGTCAAATTCCAGGTGACTGTCTGACCTTCTTGTCATAAATATGAACTTCGTAGTGTCGGCGCCGATCTCTTCGACAACGTCTTTGAGGGTGATAAACTCACCGGCTCTTTTTGACATCTGTACCGGCTTGCCATCTCTAAGAAGGGTTACCATCTGTACGAGAAGCACGGTAAGTCTTGATTCCTGCAGCCCCTCAGCCCTCAGCACTGCCCTGACCCTTGGTATGTAACCGTGGTGGTCAGCCCCCCAGATGTTTATCAACTCGTCATATCCGCGCTCTATCTTCATTATGTGATAGGCCACGTCCGATGCAAAATACGTGTACTGCCCATCCTGCTTTACGATGACCCTGTCTTTTTCATCGCCAAGGGCGGAGGACTTAAACCACGTAGCGCCATCCATTTCGTATATGTAGCCTTTTTCACGCAGGTTGTCGATGCCGTGCTTAACCATACCGCTGTCAAAGAGGATGCGTTCGCTCTGCCAGTTGTCAAAGTGCACACCAAATGTCTCAAGCGACGCCTCAATATCTTGAAGCATCTTTTTGTAGGAGTGATCTATAAAGAACTGAGCACATCCCTCAAAGTCCATGTCAACGCAGGTCTCACCATGCGTGGCGTGGATATCCTCTGCGATGCGCTCTACGTATTCACCGCGGTAGCCGTCTTCAGGGAAGGGGGTTGGGTTCTTCAGCAGGTTTTTATAGGCTGCAAACACACTCTGACCCAAGAGCCTTACCTGTCTGCCGGCATCGTTTATATAGAACTCCTTTTCGACTGTGTAACCGGCGCTCTGCAGGAGATTAGAAAGGGAGCTTCCCAGGGCTGCCCCTCGTCCGTGCCCAACGTGCAGGGGGCCGGTGGGGTTTGCGCTGACAAACTCGACCAACACCCGTTTACCCTGGCCAACATCGACCCTCAGGCAGACCTCTCTTTCTCTGTAGAGGCGCTTTAGTTGTTCGTACAGGTAGTCGCTTTTAAACCTGAAGTTTATAAAACCCGGCCCAGCTACCTCTATGGCGTCAAAGGCGGACAGGCCGCTATCGGTCATCTCCTTTATGGCGGATACGACATCCTGTGCAATGACCCGCGGCGGTTTACGCAAGACACCGGCTAACCCTAGGGCCACCGGTGTTGCGACATCCCCCTGCGATTGAACCTTTGGTATCTCCACCTCCACGTAATCGACCTCTACCCCCATGTTATGGAGGGTCCTCTGTATAAGCTCCTTTATCATGTCATCCTTTCGTATCCTTCAGGGCATTGCTGCCGTGTAAAGCATAGTAAATTATTTAATCAAGACAATCGTCCTTTTCTGCGTTTGTATTCTTTGTTATTGCCTCGATAATTATATCATCTTTTGGGAATAAAATGGGGTCATGTCGTTTATATTTTGCCCTGATGTTGGTTACTAGTGTGGTTGACTTTGTGTTCGCTGTTTTGTTACGTTCAGCGATAGTGAACATTGCTATTTAATGAACATAAATGTATGAGCAAGAAAGATATGAAAAGAGAAATCATAGACCATGCTTTGAATGCCCTTAAAAAGATTGTTGATCTGAAGATACAAGCCGATGTGTCTCCGTATACTAAGTTGCATCCAAAGAGGTATCTTATGTTTCAGAATGTAAGATGTTGTATTATAATGGGGTCAAGGGGACTGGTCCCCTTGCAGAGGGGTTTGAGGGGAGACAGAGTCTCCCCTTCTATACCAATACTGGTATGAACGCAACTTGGTATTAGAATACCCATCCCTTCTCTTCCAAATACATTTGCGCCTGTACCCCCTTCTAACTTTATAGACCATTGTTATATAATCTAACGATGGCTGATAAGAAAGACGCTATCGTTGGATGCTTACTGGGAACGGCTGTAGGAGACGCCTTTGGACTGCCCTTTGAGATGCTGTCAAGGCAGAGGCAGCTTAAGGTTTATCCCAAGTTAGAGGGGCATCATTTCTTCTTCGGCAGGGGAATGTTCTCCGACGACACACAACACGCCTACATGGTTGCACAGGCCATTATCGCTTCAAACGGTGATATAACAGTGTTTACCAAAAGACTGGCACGGGAGTTTCGCTGGTGGTTGGTGACTATGCCGGCTGGTATAGGGAAGGCAACGCTGCTGTCCATTTCCAAGCTGTGGCTGGGTGTTTCACCGCACAGAAGCGGCATCTTTTCAGCCGGTAACGGCCCATCGATGAAGAGCGCCATAATCGGAGTATGCTACGGCGACGATAGATTGAAGATGTGCGAGCTGGTAAGAACGGCCACCGTTATCACACACACCGATCCCAAGGCCTTCTTTGGAGCGCTCACGGTTGCGGTTGCGGCACATATGGCAAGCCGTGGACAGCACATACAACCGCAGGAGTTCCTTGACAGGGTTAAAGAGACCCTTAACGGATGGGCTCCGAATGGGCAAAAAAGCAGCGAAGAGGTTGCGGCGTTTCTTGGACTGATGCAGCACGTTGTACAGAGCGTTACAGCGGGGCACGACACCTTACAATTTGCCGACGACCTTGGGTTGTCTAAAGGCGTGAGCGGATATACGTATCACACGGTGCCAGTGGTGATTCACAGTTGGCTGAGACATCAGCGGGATTATAAGAGCGCCGTTGTTGATGTCGTGCGCTGCGGCGGTGATACAGATACCACTGGGGCAATTGTAGGCGCCATCACTGGGGCTGGCGTCGGAAAGGCGGGGTTACCGCAGAAGTGGTTAGAAGATGTATGGGATTGGCCAGTCACTATGAAGTGGATAGAAAGGCTTGGTATTCAATTAGATGAGGTCTGTTCTACTGGTGTTGTTCTGCGGCCTTTGGAGGTCTCTGTATTGGGGTCTTTATTGCGCAATATCGCTTTTGTGTTTATTGTCTTTGGTCACCTCTTGCGGCGGCTATTGCCTTTTTGAGATAGATTGTTGGTAGTCCTGCAGTGGTAGTGATACTCAATTCCCCTCCCTTGATGGGAGGGGTTAGGGGAGGGTGTTAAGTTTACTGTCATCAATACTTGTGCAGGACTACCTGTTGACGTTTGCAAAACAGGCAAATATGGGTACAAGTTAAAGAAATTGAGTAGAAAAGATATGAATAAGCTTAACAATATGCTAAACAAGTTAGAAAAAAACGCGTATAAAGTGGATATCTACTTAATGCTAATGGTGGGCGATACTGGTCTCGAACCAGTGACCTCTGCCGTGTGAAGGCAGCGCTCCACCACTGAGCTAATCGCCCGACAATGTATATGTTGCCAGACATCTATCTTTTTTGTCAACCCCTAGTTCGTCTGCACCCATACAGTCATCTAATACCAAGTTGCGTTCATACTAGTATTGGTATAGAAGGGGAGATAGAGTCTCCCCTCAGACCCATCTGCAAGGGGACCAGTCCCCTTGACCCCATCATAATACAACATCTTACATTCTGAAACATAATATATCTCTTTGTATGCAACTTAGTATAAGTGACACATTTTATTGGTGTATGGTTTATAATACAGACATATGTGAGAGATATATGCTATAAATCAAAACACCAACAAAAGGAGGATGTAATCATGTATTTTCTTATTGCTGTGTTAATAGCCGTGTTAGCAGGAGGTTATTATTTTTATTACCAATTGAAGAAGAAAAAGGCTTCTTTAGTTTATGACATCGACAGACTAAAGGGTAAGGCACGTTTGAGGCTCAGTGGTATACAGAAGATGGGTGATAAATATCACGTGACCGAAAGGGTGGATACATTCAGAAGGAGAATAGAGGTGTTAAACAAACAGGGCATCTCCAATGAACTTTTCGAGCTTGAGGACTATGTTAAGGAGTGGCGTGATCTTTGTAAGGTAATGGATAAAAACATTGCTGAACCTGAGATAAGCGGTTTAAAGCGCATTATATACGACCCTGTTGCGGGGGCGGTACTCTCGGAAAACATATTTGAGACGGTCATACATATCACCACAAAAGAGGGCAGCAGGATGTTCATAGAGGTTAATGCTGAAACGGCACGAAGATACAAGGAAGAAGGCCCCAAGGGGTTTGTGCAAAACTATAACCTTATCTTTGACACAGAGGTGTGCCGGTGTGGTATTAACGGCTCGGCTCAACTGATGCTTCTTAAGAATTTTTATGAGACTTGCTATGATGAAAACGGCTGTCTAATAGACCTAAGTTGGTACCCCTCGGGTAGAGACAACAAGAGGTTTAAACAATAGTAAATCCGATAAGCATTGAGCCAAATAAAGGATGAAGCCACTGTCTGACGCAAGTGGCTGTTTCGTCTAAACAAACGGCTAATTCTTTCCTTCTATCTGCTTTATGGCATTGATGACCTCAGCGGCAAGGGCGTCTGGTTGAAATTTGGCTGCAAAGCTGTTGGCACCAACCAGTTTAGCCTTTGACATATTGGTGGGGTTGCTCATTGAGCTATGCAGGAGTATGTATAAGTCTTTGAGATCGGGGTGAGAACGAACCTTTCTTGTAAAAGTGAACCCGTCTATGCCAGGCATCTCTATATCGCAGATGGCCATACAGAAACGGTTTTTGGCTCTAGGATCTGACTCCAGTAAGGCCAATGCCTCGGTAGCCGAGGAAAAACTTTCATACGAAAAATTGAGCTGCTCCAGCACAGATTCAATGAGGGATCTGGCCGCCTTAGAGTCGTCTACTACGAGCACGTGATACTTGCAGAGGTCTGAATCGCTGGCTTTCTGGATAAACTCATCAGAGACCTTGGTCTCCATCCCCAGTATCTCAACAAGGATCTTCTCTATGTCAAGTATCTGAATCATCTCGTTGTTGTCGTTATATGCGATTGCCGTCAGATAGCCGCTCTTACTTAAAATTCCGGTGGGACTTTTGATCTCCTCCCAACTGCGGGTAATGAGAGATTCAGGGTTTTTTATGATAAGCCCCTGGATGTTGTTATTGTATTCACAGACTATGACGTAACTCAATGTGTTTCTAAAGTCCTGAGTCTCCATTCCCAAAAACTCACCGATGTCGATGACAATAACGGCCTTCCCCCGAAAGTCTATCGTTCCCTTGACGCTGTGTTGAGAATACGGCATCTTGACTACCGTAGAAGGGCACTCGATGACCTCAATGATCTTAAAGACGTTAATCCCGTATACCTGGTCATCGCTAAGGTAAAAAAGGAGCATCTCCATCTGGTTTGTAAATGCGAGTTGTGTTCTCTGTTGCACTTCTTTAAAAAGGTCTTTTTCCATTCTTCTATCCCTTAGTTTTATTTGTAACTATACCATATGATACTAATATAACATTTAATGTTTTTGAAGTCTACTACCAGGGCAGTCGCATGATGATGGGGGCAAGGGAACTGGTCCCCTTGACCCTGTAAATGTCAGGCGTGGTTGCTTAAAATGTCGCCCTTGTGCATACATATTAATGCTTAAGTCAACAGCATTAGGGCTAAGGGGGGGCGGAGCCGCCTCCTTTTTTCCCTTTCTCGTATATAATTAAAAGGAAGGAAGCCACCCCGGGTACATGTCAAGCACTACGATTTCAAGAAAAATATACACCCGATGTGATACAATAGTCTAATCCCGGCAAGGGAAGGAGAAATCCCGCTCGAAGTGAATAAGAGCCAGAAACTTGTGAGACAAAGGAGCGCGTAAAACATGGAAGAATTGACGCATTTTGATAGCGAGGGCAGGGCCAAGATGGTGGATGTAACTGATAAGCAGACTACCGCTAGAGTGGCCATAGCAGGGGGGGGTATCGTTATGAAACCTGAGACGCTTAGGCTGATCAAAGAACGCGCAATGTCAAAGGGAGACGTCTTGGCAGTTGCACGGGTGGCAGCAATCATGGGAGCCAAACAGACGCCATCCCTAATCCCCCTGTGTCACCCGCTAAACATAACATCCGTTGCTATAGATTTTTCAATAAACGAAAAAGAAAACCGCATAGACATAACTGCAACGGTCAAGATTGCCGGCCAGACCGGTGTTGAAATGGAGGCGCTTACGGCCGTCACGGTAGCTGCCCTGACCATATATGATATGTGCAAGGCTGTAGATAAGGGTATGGTCATAAAGGACGTCATGCTGCTCGAAAAACATGGCGGACGGGGAGGGAGCTACAAACGTGGTAGTTGATACCCTAAGACCCGTAAAGAAGCTACATTGCTCTGAAGCAGTGAAGGTTAAGATATGCGGGATAACAAACATTGAAGACGCCATCGCAGCAGCAGAAGGCGGAGCAGATGCCATCGGGTTTGTTTTTTACGATAAAAGCCCACGGTATGTAACGCCACAGGAGGTTACTGCGATAGTCAAGGAGCTGCCGCCTTTTATCACTACGGTTGGCGTGTTCGTCAACGAAAAAGAGGACGTAATTAAAGAGAAAATGGCTCAGAGCGGCCTTGATGTGGTTCAGCTGCACGGGGATGAGACACCACAGATGTGCGGGGCGTACAGCAGGGTTATCAAGGCATTCAGGGTGAGGGAGTTTATGGACCTCAGTGTGTTGGCCAATTATAAGGTGCAGGCCTACTTGCTTGATACCTACGACGACAATGCCTACGGTGGCACCGGCAAGTTGTTCAACTGGGACGTCGCTGTAGAGGCCAAACAGTTTGGCAGGATTGTGCTGGCTGGCGGATTAAACATAGAAAACGTAAGGGATGCTGTCCGGTGGGTTGGGCCATATGCGGTAGACGTTAGCTCAGCCGTCGAGGAGACAAAGCGGAAGAAGAATCATTATAAGATAAAGGCCTTTATAGAAGAGGCCAAAAGCGGTTAAGAAAAAGGGCAGTCCTGCTGACCCCGTAAATGTCGGTCGTAGTTACTTAAGTCAACAGCATTATGTCTGTGTGGAGGTAACTTTTATTACGGTTTTTACGTTGCCTCTTGGGTTGAAGTCACCTATGACACACAGGTAACGGGGTTTTAGCCTGTTGTAGAGTTCGTCGTAGATGACGTTGGCTGCCTGTTCGTGGGATATGGACTTGCCCCTGAAAGAGTTCAAGTAGAGTTTGAGAGACTTTAGCTCCACTACATAGTCTCCGGGGATATACGTAATCTTAATCGCGGCGAAGTCGGGGTAACCAGAGCGTGGACACAGACAGGTAAACTCTGGAAACTCTATGTCGATCTCATAGTCCCTCCCTACAGCCGGATTCTCCCATAGCTCCAGATGAGCGTTTTCTATATTCTTCTCACCGTATAGCATATTAGATTATAACAGAAGCACATAGGGGTCATCAATCATATCTCTATCCTAAACTCTGCACCGCCTTCAATGTTTCTTGCTTTAAGACTCCAGCCCATATTATTCTCTACTATTGTTTTGGACATGTACAGGCCAATACCAGTTCCCTTATCTGATGGTTTAGTAGTAAAGTATGGTTCAAATATCCTTTCAATTATAGCATCAGGGATACCACCCCCGTTATCTCTTATGGAGACTACCATCTTGCCGTCATCTTTAAAGATAACGATATCAATCTTGTCGTATCCTCTAACCTCTGTTAGCTCCGTTTCACGCCTTGAAAGAATGGCATCCCGTGAATTGTTTATTAGATTTAAGACAACCTGTTTGAATTCGTTTGGATATCCTGTTACCAATAAATCTTCTTCAGTACATTTTAGTTTGATTGCAACACTGTCTTTAGCAAATAAGGGTGCAAACATCGTGATGGTTTCCTCAATTACTGATTTTATATTAAGTGTAACCTTTGCTTTTGACGGTTTAAAAAATCCTCTGAAGTCATCTATCGTCTTAGTCATGAAATTTATTTGCTGCAAGATTGTATTTATAGTCTTATTTATATATTCTTTGTTTAGTTCCCCATGTAGATAAGCATCATCAAGGTCTTGAGATGATAATGCTATGGCATTTAATGGTTGCTTCCATTGGTGGGCGATGGAGTTTATCATCTCACCCATTGCCGCCATTTTTGATTGTTGGATTAGCAGTTGTTCTTTTTGAGTTCTTTTTATTGTTTCATCTTTTACCCTTTTTTCTAGATCACGAGTCATTTCTTCAAGTTGATTTGTTTTTTCCATCAATTCTTCTTCGGCTCGTTTTCTGTCAGTGATATCTGTGGCTATTCCGCATACGCCATACGGATTTCCTTGTGAGTCAAATAGGGGGAACTTTATAGAAACATATGTATGCAAGCCATCTTCATGAGGCACTACCTCTTCAAACGACAAGGGTTTCAGGTTCGTTAATACCATCTTGTCGTTTTTGCTCAAACAATCTGCAATTTCCGCTGGGAAGATATCGTAGCCTGTCTTTCCAACAATATACTGTCTTGTTATCTTTAAAATATCTTCATACTGGCGATTTATAAACAAGTATCGTCCCTCGATATCCTTTAAGAAGATAACAGCGATCGAGTTATCTATTATGGCCTGCAACTGCTCTTTGCTTTCTCTTAACTGATTTTCTATGTGCTTACGGTGTGTAATATCCTCAGCGGTACCTATAATTGCCTCAATCTGTCCTTCATTATAAATAGGCGCAAGACTAAAATTAACAATCCTTGTACTCTTATCTTTCCGTTTTAATTCGAGCTCAGATTGTGATATGGTTTCACCGTATACAGCGACCTTCATAAACTGTTCATTCGCAATAGTACAAGAATCTGCTCTATGTAAAATAGAAAACGGCTGATCTATTAACTCACTATCTGTATATCCGGTAATCTCATGTACCTTACGATTAACTGAGGTAAATCTTCCTCGCAAGTCAATTGTAAAAATTGCATTTGTAGTGTTATCTATAACTTTCTGTAAAAAATCCTTTGTCTTTAATAATTCCTCTTCAGCCTTCTTACGTTCAGTTATATCTCTGATAACTCCACTGGTGCCAGTAAACCTCTCGTTCTTTGCCTTTATAATACCAACTGAGCCAGCATACTCCTTTTTCATATTACTGCAATCAAACTCATATATACCGGAGCTGTTTACTTCTACAATAACGGTATCTTTATCTATCTCAACAGGGGTGTCATTCACCTTCTTTTTTAATATATGAACATCTAATGCCGTTGTACCCCTCTTGCCAGCCCGTCTCTCATCAAAGAGCTTTGGTACGTTTCTGGGAGAAACCATTTTATTTGCATATTTTTGCAAAACCTCCTTGCGACTAACAAGTTCTACCTCATCAGGTCTGATTATTGTACTAAAATGTTTGCCTATAAGTTCCTTAGGCTCATACCCAAGCGTTCTGACTGCATCGCTAATGTATGTAAAATACCCATCCACATCCAACCTGTATACAATATCAGGTATAGTCTCTAACAGAGTCTTAAATCTCTCCTCTGACGATTGCAGCTTACACATCTCTTCTAACAGATGCTGATTCAGATTATCCATATCGTCTACCGTGGATTTAAGCGCTAAGTTCTTATGGTTGCAGGGTCGTACCAAACAATAATAAATAATGGGAGACACAATAGCTGTCAACAAGGCCGCATCAATTAAGTCTCTTGCCGTATTGGAATTGATCGCGCAGGCATTAATAAATACCATGACTAATGCCTCGCTAAAGAATATCGCTAACAGAATGAATATAAAAGACAACAATGGCGGCTTTTCAAATATCGAACGCCTAAAAAATCTTGTCACTACACAGATTGAAATCTCTGGTTCTTTTATGTCTTCCTTCCTCTCCATACAATACACAATAACATAATGAAAGCAGCATGTTCAATGACATAAACGCAGAGGGGTGCATAAGAAAAACAATGAGAGTAAAAATTTTGGTAGTCCTGCACAAGTAGTGGTGACAGTAAATTTAACACCCTCCCTCAGACCCTCCCTTTCTCCCCCTTCAATCCACGTTGCCGACTACGCGATTTCTGCCTTGGTTTTTGGCGGAGTAGAGGGCTTTGTCGGCCTTGAGTACAAGGTCGGATGCCTTCTTCATCGAGTGGTCGATGACCGCAACGCCAGCGCTTATTGTCAGCAGATGTCCCTGGAAGCGCTTTACGAGTATAGCGCCGAGCTTTTCTACCTCTTTGCGCAGCCGCTCGGCATAAAACATGGCGTTGTCGTAGGTGGTGTTGTTTAGGATTATGACGAACTCCTCACCGCCGTATCGACCCACGTAATCACCGGGTCTTGAGAGTTTAAGTATTGTTGAGGCTATGAGCTTCAGAACGCTGTCGCCGGCCTGATGACCAAAGGAGTCGTTAAACTTCTTGAAGTGGTCTATGTCAATCATTCCAATTGCAAGGCTTGTGTTGTCAGACCTGGCACGCTTAAAGCTGCTATCGAGCAGGTCGTCCAAAGAGCCGCGATTATGCACACGGGTGAGGGAATCTATGGTTGCCCGGGTCTTGTACGTCTCAAACAATCTGGCGTGCTCGAGGGCCATGCCAAGCTCGTTGGCTACCAGGCTGACATAAGAGAGGTCGTGCTGCTGTATGGGGCGGCCGGATAGGGCGTTGTCAACCCCGATGACGCCTAGTATCTGATTGTTGTTAGTCAACGGTATTATCCCCATCTCCTTGACCCCCATCTGCTTAAGCACTCGACACTCATCAGTGCTTGAACCATAAATAACGACCGGCTTCTTTCTGCGTAAACACTCAATAAAGCCCTCCATAAACGGTGTGATGCCTATGCCGTCGCCTATTTGCAAGGTGTGCGGTGAGGCTGCCTCGAAAAAGGATTTTATCCTTAGCCGCCTTGTAGCCTTTTCAACCTCCATTAGGTAGAGACGGTCGTAAAGGAAGTCTGCCTGTATTGCTTTAAGCGTGGCCTCGATTATGTCAGCGCTGTTTAGGCTGCTGTGGGGTGCCGTCAGACTCTTTGAGATATCATGCGGGGTCTTTATTGCATCGTGTGGCAGGTCTGTTAAGTAGAAGTATTCTGTGTGCTTCTTGCTGAGGGTAATGTTAGCACGCAGGAGGTTTTCGCGCAGCTTGTCGATGGTTGGAAAGCTGAAGTTGTAGAATCTGGACAGATTCTTGAGTTCTATATCGAGGCGTTCAATGAGGTTGTGCAGTTTTAGCTTGTTTATGTCAATAGCGCTTATGACCTCTGGCTGGAGGATTGGGTGCCTTACGATGTTTACGGAGCCTATGCCCTGGGTCCAGGCAAGCAGGTTTGCTACGGATACAATGGAGAACAAGAGCGTGCTGTCTTGGCTTAGATTGAGGTGTTCAAACCGCTGATGGTGGTATTTTATAGTCAGGGTGATGACGTCTGGAAACCCCCAGTGGTTGGAGAAAAATGCCCCAACGTCATCATGCCCCATACCAATGAACTTGACCTCTTCCTCGATTAACAGGCCGTTTATCTTAGGAAGGTTGTTGAGGAAGTCCGAATAGTTTATACGGCCAGAGACCTCTATAATGATCTTGCCTATGTCGTGAAGGAGGCCGGCCAAGTAGGCCTCGTCATGGTTTGGGTATCCTACCTCTTGAGCGATAGCCCTGCTCAGACACGCAACTGATAGACAGTGCTGCCAGAAAAATATACGGTCAAAGTGAGGTCTGACACGGGTTGTAAAGAGTTGTTCGTACAGGGTAATCTCAAGAGCCAACGACCAAATGGTTGAGAAGCCTAGGATCTGAACAGCCTCCTTGATGCCGGTTATGCTGTGTCTTACCCTGTAAGCAGGGGTGTTTACCAGCATGAGGATTCGCGTAGTAATGGCCGGTTCTGACTCTACAAGCATGACAAGTTCTGAAATGGAGGCATCATCTTTCTTAGCCATCTTAAGCAGCTTTACAACAACAACAGAGACGGCAGGGAGCTCTTTTATGCTAAGATCTACGATGTTAGTAATTGCATCTTTTGACGGTATATGTTTTAACACTTCCATACTATAATTTTAAATCTAAAGTTATAGAAAACACAATGTTTCAAGGGTGCATAAAAAAGTCGTGGGGATTTTTGAATAGAATGGAGGGCTTTGCCCTCCCTCAGACCCACCCACAAGGGGACCAGTCCCCTTGACCCCATTTATCCCTACAACGACAGTTTAGAAATAGAACATGGCAAAATAAACGATTTACATGCTTTGGTGTTATTTGAAGTTACCGCAGAAATCAACCGTTTAGACAGGAAGTGACGTTGTAGGGTTATTTTTATTGTCCCCCATGAAATTCTTATGCACCCCAGGCAATTGGGCGTGTTGCACAAATCATTTGCCATGTGTTATTATGTGCATACTAAAGGTAATACTAAGTTGCATCCAAAAAAGTTGAACTTTAATGGGGTCAAGGGGACTGGTTCCCTTGCAGAGGGGTCTGAGGGGAGACAGGGTCTCCCCTTCTATCTTAATGCTAGTATAAACGCAACTTGGTATATGGTGTATATAGCCCCTCTGTGTCATTCCTGCGAAATCAGGAATCCAGAAAGTGCAAAACTATAGAAATTATATAGTTAAATAAATCTAAGGAGGTTTAGAGTGTTACAGAACATGAAGACAGGAACAAGATTAGGGCTGTCCTTTGGCATGGTGGTCTTATTGCTTCTGGTTATATCAATCTTGAGCGTAGTTAGGCTTGAGGGGATTGCAGATGAGGTAAAAGATATAGTCAAAGACAAGTATCCAAAAACTGTGATGGCAAATGAAATTATTGATAACATCAACCTAATCGCCCGATCTATGCGTAATGTGCTGATAATGGACAAGAAGGAGCAGATACAGAAAGAACTGGACCGAATACAGGAGTCAAGAAAGAAGATCACGGAAAATCTTGACAAACTGGCAGCATTAATCCACTCTGAAAAGGGTAAGACGTTATTAAAGGGCGCTCAGGATGCAAGGGCTTTGTTTGTGCCAGCCCAAGAGGAGTTTTTAAAGCTGATAGCAGACGGGAAGCAGGCCGAGGCAAAGGAACTGCTTCTATCAAAGGTAAGGCAGTTGCAGCTTGCTTACTTTGATACCATTGACAAGTTGATCAAGTTTCAAGACGAGTTAATGGATGAGGCCGGCGAGAGGGCAGATAAGCAGGCCGGGAGCGCCCGCAGCCTGATCATAGTGTTATCTGTAATTGCAATAGTCCTGTCAGTGGCAATCTCTATCTGGATAACCAAGACGTTATTAAACCAATTAGGCGGCGAGCCTCATTATATAGCAGGCATCGCTCAGAGTGTTGCAGATGGGGAGTTAACTATAAGGTTTGATACGGGAAACAAGACTGAAACAGGGATATTGTTAGCCATGAAAACCATGATAGAAAAGCTAAAGGATGTAATAGGCCAGGTAAGGCAGGCCTCCGGCAACGTGGCCGATGGCAGTCAGCAGTTAAGCTCAAGCGCACAACAGATATCGGAGGGCGCAACAGAACAGGCAGCCTCCATAGAAGAGACGTCCTCATCGATGGAGCAGATGGGCGCTAACATAAAGCAGAACTCTGATAATGCCGGGCACACAGAGAAGCTGGCTATACAGTCAGCCCAGGATGCAAGCGAAACAGGCAAGTCGGTGGCCGAGGCCGTCGGGGCCATGAAGGAGATAGCCAGCCGGATAAACATCATTGAAGAGATAGCCCGGCAGACAAACCTGCTGGCCCTAAATGCGGCTATAGAGGCAGCACGAGCCGGCGAGCATGGCAAGGGGTTTGCCGTAGTGGCCTCTGAGGTCAGGAAGCTGGCAGAACGTTCGCAGAAGGCGGCGGGTGAGATAACCCAGTTGTCGTCAAAAACCGTTACAATTGCCGAGAAAGCTGGAGAGATGCTTACAAGGCTGGTTCCTAATATTCAGAAGACGGCCGACCTCGTACAGGAGATAACCGCCTCCAGCAATGAGCAAAACACAGGCGCAGAACAGATAAACAAGGCCATACAACAGCTTGACCAGGTGATACAGCAAAACGCCTCAGCAGCCGAAGAGCTTGCCTCAACGAGCGAGGAGCTAAGTTCCCAGTCAGAAGAGCTGCGTCAGGCTATAAGTTTCTTCAAGACAGGCGAGGCGGATACGAGAAAGACCTCTCCTAAAACACAAAGGCCCAAGCTCTTGGAGCGCGGCGGTATCGTCAAAAAAGCAGAGGCGCACAAGGTAAACGTACATAAACCCCGGCCTCAGCTTGACATTAGCGAGAAAAATTCAGGCGATGACAACGAGTTTGAAAGATTCTAAGAGAAAGGAGGGGGCGGCTCTGTCCCCCCTCACATACCCCACTGCAAGGGGAGGGGTGAGGCACTCCGGCCAAAAAGAAGACCCCTTGACCCCCATATAGGATGTATATCATTGACAAAATGCCCTCAATTGAATCAATATAATTAAAATGGTGAGTTGAATAAAAGAAGAATATAGTTTAAAGATGCGTCTATACTAAGGGAAAATAAAATGGATAAACCAAAGAAAAATGATCCACATCCTGCTTTGGCAGCCTTTGAGGCCTTTAATAAGGTATTTAAGGAGTTTGAAGAGACAAAGGTTGAGAGGATTAAGTGCTGGGAGTACTTCAACTGTGAGCGGGCTAAGAATGGTTGTTGTTCGGCTTATACGAAGTCAGCAGGGAGGCGGTGTTGGCTGGTTGCAGGCACTCTAAGCGGGGGTGAACCGGACTGTCCTCGTGCAAAGGCGCTAAAAAGCTGTAAAGAATGTGAGTTTTACAAGAAAATAAAGCGCGGCGAATTTTAGTAGATACTTAGTAGATACTATTGTTTTGGACTATGATTGGGATGATTATGAAGCGCAGGAGGTTTAGGGATGTCTAAAACGATTGAGTCGTACAACCTGCTCAAGGACAAGCTCGGTGAAGAGGCAACTAAGGCCGTCATAGATACCTTTGACGAGGTATCAGAGAATGCTAAGAAGGAAGCGGCTACAAAGGCCGACTTGCAGGTGTTGAAGACCGAGATAGAGGCAAGATTTGACGCCAAGTTGTCTGAGTTAAAGGCCGACATACTCAAGTGGACGTTTCTGTTCTGGATAGGGCAGTTAGCGGCCATGACCGCCTTGTTCAGGTATTTTGGGAAGCCTTGATACCAGAGAAATCACTCATGTTCGTTGCAACAGAAAGCGTTGTATCTCTCAACAAGTCTATTAGTGCAAAGCTGCGCTCTATAAACAATGAGTTGAGCTCCATTGCAAAGGATACCGAGACCGAATTTCTTGATTTAGGGGCAAAACTCCAGAACTTTGCTATGTCATGTAATAGTAACAGCTCACGTGCCTCCGTATTAGTCCAATCCATAGACAGCGGGAGCGGCTTTAGCGCTTCATCTTTAATGGAGCTTTTTACGAGAGTCTACAAAGAGATTGAACATACAGGCAGCTTTGCCATTGATACTAAAAATAATATGTTGACTCTACTTGACCACATACAAAATATACCAGCCCTTACGGTTTTTTTAAAGAAACTATCTCATTCCATAAATATCATAGGCACGTTGATAAGGATCGAGACGGCGCGTATAGCACAGGCTGAGTTTAATGTTATGACAGAGGTGGTCGACTCGCTCGCCAGTCAGATTGCACAGGGTACGCAGGAGATAAATACCTCTATCGTGCAGGCCAGGGACGCCGTACAGACTATCTTTGACAACATAGATCCTTTCATATACGCCTTTAATGCAAACCTGTGCAGTGCAAAAGATCGTATCGATACAATAGTAAATGACCTTGGTAATATGGACAGGCAGGCCAAGTGGCTGTGCGAACGTATAGGGATTCGTGCGGCCGACATAACGCCTGAGATAGGGCATGTTGTCTCCTCCCTGCAGATCCACGATATAACACGGCAGCAGATAGAGCATGTATGCGACGCCTTTGGCGACATCTTGAGCAAGCTCGAAAACCATTCTTATGACAGCGAAAAGGACAAGATAGTCATACTAAAGTGGACGGTTGACGCGCTAAAGATACAGGTGGCGCAGATCAACATGGTTATGAATGAGACCCAAAAGGCTTTTGACGGCATAGCAAAGCCGCTGCTTAGGGTGTCGGAGCTGGTCGAGGCTCAGGCAGAGGATGCAAACCTGTTGCTGGAGGAGGAAAAGTCAGGAAAGAACAAGTTAAAGGTTGTTGGTACTGTGCTTGACGCCTTGATCAACATCCTGGACGTCGTAAATAAAATGACTGTAGATATGATGGGCTCCGTTGACCTTGTCAACAGTAAGTTAGAGGGGCTGACCTCTCAGGTGACCAACATAGAGACGATCAGCGAAAGTATAAATATGCTGGCCCTAAATGCTATAATCAAGGTATCACGAACCGGCGACAAAGGAAGAGGTCTAAACGTTTTAGCTAATGAGATTAGCAAGCTGTCGGCTAGCGCTAAGGGAAAGATTGAAGAAGGATCAGCTGTTATAAATTCTATATTATCGATGACCTCGGAGTTTAGAGACACTCTGAAAGTTCATCTAAACCAGCGGGTGGAGTCATCTGAAGAGGTTACCAAACAAACACGTGTAGCTATAAAGGATCTGCTTGCAAACAATGAGAAACTTATAAAATCAATGAACGACATCTCTAAGGATACCAGGATGCTCAAGACGGAGATCGAAAAGGTGGTCTCAAAGATCGCCTTTGACAAGATTATCAAGGGACGTCTCCAAAACGCTATTGGCATCTTAGAAGGACTAATGGCTAACGTCGAGGCACTGATACCGGAACATGACTATGACGATATAGAATACGCCCCGGATATGAGTGATATGCTAAAGCGGTATACCATGCAATCGGAACGAATCATACACGAGACCGCCCTAATGGAGAAAGAGCTGCAGCAGGGTGACACATATGACAATGGCGGTACAGCCAAGAAAGACGACGACTCATTGGACGACAACATTGAGCTGTTTTAAAATTAGATTCCTGCTTTCGCAGGAATGACAGGTTAAGGGGATGCAGGAATGGCAATATGTGAAGACACGGCAATGAAAGAATGTGAGGACATAAGATGGACTTTATAATAAACGGCACTAAAAAGGAGGGTCAATTGACCCTGGATGAAGAACTGACGATCCAAAACGCTATCGAGATAAGGGATAGCCTCTTAAAGGCTATTGGTAGTGTTGAGCATACCGTCCTGGATATGAAAAATGTTACAGCTGTGGACGTGTCGTTTCTACAGATCATAGTTTCAGCCCTATACACGGCTTCGACATTGAAAAAAAACATTAGCATAGTTAATATAGCACAGAGCTTCATGGATGTTGTGGAAAAGAGCGGCTTTACACACGTCGTTAAGACAATAACGGATAAGGCTGTCTGAACCAGGATTAAACGGATTTAAAGATTTTCAGGATATGTTTAAGAATGCATATACATTAAGCGTTTGGAACTTAAGGCACATGACTATGTCTCTGACTTTATCCTGTTCATCCCTTAATCCGTTAAATCCTAGTTCAGACTATCACTATTGCACAAAAGGAGGTTATAGATGAGTAAGACCATTATGACGGTGGATGACTCGGCCAGCATTAGACAGATGGTTAGTTTTACTCTTAAAGGGGCGGGTTATACTGTCGTAGAGGCCGTTGACGGAAAGGATGCACTAGCTAAACTTAAGACAAACACAGTACATATGGTTATAACTGACCTCAATATGCCTAACCTTGACGGCATAGGACTTATACGTGCCGTAAGGGCCATCCCGTCTTTTAAGTTCATACCCATAGTAATGCTTACAACAGAGTCGCAGGATACTAAGAAACAGGAAGGAAAGACTGCCGGGGCCACGGGCTGGATAGTTAAACCGTTTAAGCCCGAACAACTGCTGACGGTTGTTAAGAAGGTGCTAGGATGAATGAGGGACTTGATAAGGGTAGAGAGATATTTACAGAGGAGGCTAATGAACTCTTAGCCGAACTTGAGATCTCACTGTTGGAATTAGAGGAAACCCCCACCGACACCGAACTTATCGGGCGCGTCTTCAGGGCTATGCACACTATAAAAGGCTCAGGTGCAATGTTTGGCTTTGAGGACATAGCACACTTCACTCACGAGGTAGAGACGGCCTTTGACCTTGTAAGAACCGGCAATATGCTAGTCACTAAGGAGCTGATGAACCTCACCCTCAGGGCGCGAGACCAGATAAGGGCGATGCTTGATGGTATCTCAGTTGACGAGGCCATCTCCAATGAGATTATTGCCTCTCTAAGGGCCCTGATGAACAGCTCCGCAACATCTGAGCAAGTGGAATATGAACCCCAGGATCATAGAGCCGTAGGCAGTCAGACCGGACAAGAGAGCAAAGACGTTGACAGCGACATTACCACGTACAGGATCCGCTTCAAACCACATAAGGAGCTGTTTCTGACGGGTTCAAATCCGCTCTTGATGCTTGGCGAACTAAGTGAGTTGGGCAACTGCGTGGTAATTGCCCAGACTGCCGCCATCCCTCTGTTGAGGGAGCTTGACCCTGAGATGTGCTTCGTCTCCTGGGACATAGTGCTGACTACCTGTCATGGACAAAACGCCATAAAGGACGTCTTTATCTTTGTACAGGATATCTGCGATCTAACGATTGAGACCATAGAGGCAGACAGCAACATGCAAGAGGAGGAAAGACACCTCAAACTCGGTGAAATACTTCTGTCGCGTGGCGACGTTACCATAGACGAACTTAATAAGGTCTTAGGCAAACAAAGGCGTGTGGGAGAGATCCTTGTCGACGCCGGTCTGGTAAAGGAAGAACAGATACAGGCGGCTTTAGTAGAACAACAGCACATAAAAGATGTCCGGCAGCAGCGAGCAAAGCAGGAGTCGATGGCGAGCATACGAGTGCCGTCAGAAAAGCTAGACGGACTGGTAGACCTCGTAGGTGAGCTTGTCACCGTACAGGCCCGTTTAACTCAAACATCTGTCGCCTTTGCTGATCCCGTGCTGTCAGTTATTGCCGAGGAGGTGGAGCGTATCACCTGGGAGCTAAGGGATAGGACGATGGGTATACGCATGTTGCCCATTGGCTCTACGTTTAGTAAATTCAAGCGCCTCGTGCGAGACCTCTCAGATGAGCTTGGTAAAGAGATCGTTATGACCACAGACGGTGCTGATACCGAATTAGACAAGACCGTTATAGAAAAACTAAATGACCCCTTAGTACACATCATCAGAAACAGTATAGACCACGGGATAGAGTCCCCAGAGGTAAGAGTGCAAGCCGGTAAACCAAGACACGGTACCGTACACCTTATCGCAGGCCACTCAGGGGCCAACGTGCTCATACAGATACAAGACGACGGGGCAGGCCTTGACAAGGAGGCAATCCTAAACAAGGCTGTAAAAAACGGTATCATAACCCCGGATGCAGAACTGTTGGAGAAAGAGATATTCTCCCTGATATTTGAACCTGGCTTTTCCACTGCCAAAACCGTTACAAGTGTATCAGGCAGGGGCGTGGGGATGGACGTCGTCAAGAAAAACATCGCGGCCCTCAGAGGCACGGTAGACATAAAGAGTAAAAAGGGTGTTGGAACAACCATAGCGTTGAAACTGCCTCTAACGCTGGCCATAATAGACGGTCTATTGGTTAAGGTCGGCGAGGACTACTATGTTATCCCCCTGTCGGCTGTTCACGAGTGCGTTGAGCTAACCGCCAATGACATTGAAAAGTCGCACGGTCGCCACATCTCATATGTGCGTGGAGCTATAGTGCCATACATACGTCTTAGAGAACAGTTCCTGATAAACGCACCAGTTCCTGAGGTAGAGCAGATTGTGATAACTGAGGCGGAGGATCAAAGGGTTGGCCTTGTGGTTGACTATGTTATCGGTGAACATCAGACCGTCATAAAGTCCCTTGGAAGGATGTATAAGTCCGTTGAAGGTGTCTCAGGGGCAACCATATTGGGTGACGGCACCGTGGCTCTTATCGTAGACGTACCTAAAATCGTTAGTTCTGTAAAACTCGAAGGTTCAGAGGTAGCTTTATAAAAACACCATAATATTTGGTCGATGAACGAATCGTCATAAAAGAAGCAAGCGAGTTGGGACTTAAAATTGCCAGCACCCCTTGACCCCTCCGTCGAGGTTGTGCTCATTGATCAACCTCGCTTTACATCCCGCAAGACCGCCATAGAGATTCTAACTCTCCATGCTTTTCTTATGCACCCAAAATGCTTTAGATAGACGTAATAGTATAGATATTTATGTTATACTACAGGAGAAGTTGTAATAAGGAGGTAACACTATGGCTGTAGCCAGTATAACTGATACTACTCAATACTTAACCTTTAAGCTAGCAGAGGAGGTATTTGCCCTTGACATAGTCAAGGTGCGAGAGGTGCTAGAATTCAGCAGTGTGACCAAGATACCAAGAACCCCTGTGTTCATGCGGGGCGTCATTAATCTCCGCGGTAGTGTCGTACCTGTTGTAGACCTAAGACTGAAGTTTGGTATGAGCCAGACGGAGAAGAACATCAATACCTGTGTTATCATCGTAGAGATAAGTCTTGGAAGTGAAAAAACAATACTTGGCGCCCTTGCTGACTCCGTACAGGAGGTCATTGAACTCGAACCTGAGAGGATTGAACCCCCGCCAAACATTGGGATGCACATGAATACGGAATTTATTAAGGGTATGGGTAAGCGAGACGATGTGTTTATTATTATCTTGGATATAGACAGGATATTCACACTGGAAGAACTAGCTGACTTTCATAAAACTGGACAACAATTTAACTGAGGTCGCACATGTTAGAAGAAGTAGACAACGACATACGTTTTGCTAAGGCCGCTCTATCGGAGAAAGACTTCCAACGCCTGAGCAACTTCGTTCAAAATGAGGTAGGTATTAAAATGCCTCCAGCTAAAAAAACGATGTTGGAGGCACGGCTGCAACGCAGGCTGCGAACGCTGCAGATGAGATCGTTCACCGATTACTGTAACTTCGTATTCAGCCCAGCTGGCTTTGAGAGTGAAATCGTACACCTCATAGATGCAATCACAACAAACAAGACCGATTTCTTTCGAGAACCTCAGCACTTTGAATATTTAGTCAACAAGGCACTGCCTGAGCTAATAAGAACACATAATGTGGGTACCAGACGCAAGTTGATGCTCTGGAGCGCAGGTTGCTCCACTGGTGAAGAACCATACACACTAGCAATGGTACTGAGCGAATTTCAAGAAAAAAGCGGCTTAGACTTTATGATCATAGCCACAGATATATCAACCAAGGTGCTGGATAAGGCCAAAGCCGCCATTTACGAAGAAGAAAGGGTTATACCGGTACCCAATAACATGAAAAAGAAATACCTCCTGCGCAGTAAGGACAAAAGTAAGGCGCTGGTACGCATCATACCAGAACTCCGAGAACTAATCAAGTTCCGCAGGCTTAACTTTATGGATTCAGACTTCGGCTTTCGGGAGCCAATGGACATAATCTTCTGTAGAAACGTTGTTATATACTTTGACAAAAAGACACAGGAAACGCTGTTAAATGCCTTTAGCCGTTACTTGGTAAAAGGTGGTTACCTTTTTATGGGACACTCCGAGACTTTAAACGGTTTAAACGTACCCTTTGTTCAGGTGGCGCCCACTATCTACAGGCTGCCTTATGGACGATAACGAATGCAGAGTCTGTCCCCCTCCCAGCTTGCCGCTGGTACACCTAAACCCCGGGCAGGTGCTTATGACTGGCAAACCCACAGTGGTATCGACTGTGCTAGGCTCCTGTGTTTCTGTTACTATGTTTAATGCAACAAGACCCTTTGCCGCCATATGTCATGGTATGCTGCCCGATTGTAACGGCAAGGGATGCAGCGGTTGCGTTGAAAAGCTAAAATACGTCGATTGCTCCATTATCCACATGGTTAGACACTTTGACAAACTTGACATAGACCTTAGAAGCGTCAACGTAAAACTCTTTGGAGGGGCAGAGGTTCTGCAGGTTGGCAGTGCAACAAAGCAAAGAACATCCGTCGGTAAACAAAATATTGAAGCAGCCCACAAAATACTATCAAAAATTGGCATTACGCCTTCAGTTACAGATATAGGCGGCTCCACCGGCCGTAAGATATTGTTCTACACCCATACAGGCGACGTCTTTTTAAAACGTCTTAAGCGGCAACTCAGTGTTTAAGATACCGCAGCGCTAACAATACAGCGAGGTAAATTTAGGAATTATGAAGAAGATAAGAGTGCTTATAGTGGATGATTCTGCTATAGTGAGACAGACACTTACTGATATCCTGTCATCAGACCCAATGATCGAGGTCATGGGCACTGCATCCGACCCCTTTGTGGCAGCCAAAAAGATACAGGACGAGGTACCTGACGTCATAACGCTTGATGTTGAGATGCCACGCATGGACGGCATCACCTTCTTAAAGAAATTGATGAGCCAGCACCCCATACCGGTGGTCATGTGCTCGTCTTTAACTGATAAAGGGTCTGAAACTGCCTTAAAGGCGATCGAGTACGGAGCTATTGAGATAATCAATAAACCGCGTCTTGGGACAAAGCAGTTTCTTGAGGAATCCAGAGTGACTATCTGTGATACAATAAAGGCAGCGGCCTCATCCCGCGTAAGACGTTTTACACCTGAGTATAAGGTAGCTCCAAAGCTCACAGCAGACGCCGTCCTGCCCAAACCCACCTCAAAGGCCATGATACAGACCACAGAGAAACTCGTCATCGTCGGGGCGTCTACAGGAGGTACGGAGGCACTGAAGGTCTTTCTTGAAGACTTCCCCGAGGACTCTCCAGGGATTGTTATTGTACAACACATGCCAGAGCATTTTACTGCTGCCTTTGCTAAGCGTCTGGATGGCATCTGCCGCATCTCCATAAAAGAGGCCGCAGACAACGACTCCGTGATAAGAGGTCGGGCACTCATAGCCCCAGGCAACAAACACACACTCCTGAAGAGAAGCGGCGCCCGTTATTTCGTGGAAGTCAAGGACGGCCCCCTGGTAAGCCGGCACAGACCCTCCGTTGACGTGCTCTTTCGCTCAGCGGCCAGGTATGCAGGCAAAAACGCCGTGGGCGTTATAATGACCGGCATGGGTGATGACGGCGCCCGCGGAATGCTCGAAATGAAGGAGGCTGGCGCATACAACATCGCTCAAGACGAGGCATCTTGTGTTGTCTTTGGAATGCCAAACGAGGCCATCAAACGCGGCTCCGTAGATAAAATCCTCTCCTTAGAAAAAATAGCCAAGGAAGTTATAAGATTATGCGATTAAGTGGCGGTTAATACCTACAGTTAAGGTAAAACGCATGAGGGTCTGCCTTCGGGCAACCCCTTTTATCCGTGGGACTATATTAACTGCTGGGAGAGCACTCTCTCCTTGCGTTTATATCATCTAAATTGAGGATGTCAAGGTATTCCCATTCTCTGTAAGCGACTACATAGAGGCCCTTTCTGCTCGCGAATTTTATTATATTATCCTTAAAGACGACGCTGGCTAGCATAGGGATTATTCTTTTACCTGTGCACTCGTCAAAGAACGTTGCCAGTGTCTCTGCCTTAGCCAGTACATCCTTTACGTCACGAGCATCGGGGTGGAACTTTGCTTCTATCATAAAGACCGTGTCCTCACAGATAAGCAGTAGGTCTACCTCACAGTTCTGGCCTCCCTTTCTTTTTATGGCCCTTTGACGAATATCATAAGGTTCGGATTTAAAATATTTTCTAATCAAGGGAATCGTACCAGGTTGGATTATATCTTCAACGAGAATACCAAATTGTTTTGCTATATCTCCCCTTTGCTTATTGCGCTCCTTCTCAGAAATTCTATCACGCTCCGCCTGTTCCTCTTTATATAGCCGATCACGCTCCGCCTGTTCCTCTTTATATAGCCGATCACGCTCCGCCTGTTCCTCTTTATATAGCCGATCGCGTTCCTCTTGTTCCTCTTTATATAGCCGATCGCGCTCCTCTTGTTTCTCTTTATATAGCCGATCGCGCTCCTCTTGTTTCTCTTTATATAGCCGATCGCGCTCCTCTTGTTCCTCCTTATAATTTCGATCACGTTCTGATATCTCGATCTTCAGGTCTCTGTGAAGCTCGATCAGCTCAGCCATGAGAACCTCTAACCTATCAACCCTTGCCTCTAATAACATTAGTACCCCTCCTGACTTTTATGTTAGCATAGCTGGGAATCTTTTGACAACAAGATTAAACGCAGCTAGAAGAAGTTAGTAGTTGCAATAGAGTGTGTTATAGCGCCCTTTGAAACCACCTCAGTCCTTCATTACAAAGTCCGCAAAGTTCTTCAGGATCTTGAGACCTAATCTCTGGCTCTTCTCTGGGTGAAACTGCATCGCAAAGACGTTGTCCTTTGCAACCATAGATGTAAACTCAACCCCGTACTGAGAGGTTGCTGCTACGATTGACTCATCTTGCGGAGCAACGTAAAACGAATGTACAAAGTAAAAGTATTGCTCATCCTCTATATCATCAAACAACGGCGTGTGTTTTTTTACGGTTATACGGTTCCAACCCATGTGAGGTACCTTTAGCTCATTGACGGGAAACCTCACCACCCTGCCGTTAAATACGTTTAACCCTCTGCAGCGGCCAAACTCCTCTGACTCGGTAAACAAGAGCTGCAACCCTAAACATATACCAAGAAAGGGCTTACCCTTCTCTATGTTCCGTATAACCGGTTCTGCAAGTGATAAGCCTTCCAGGTTGGCCATACAGTCCCTGAAGGCCCCCACACCTGGTAGAACAACCCCGTCGGCGTCATCTATATCCCTCGATTGGTTTGTGACCAGCGCCTTCACACCAACCTTGAGAAACCCCTTGGATACGCTCCTAAGGTTACCCATTCCATAATCAACGATTGCTATCATAGCTCTTAAGGTGCTAAAGGGGGACTGCCAAAGACAAACGCCCCCCTCTTCTGCAATATCATATAGTTACTTTTTCTTGATGAATAGTTCCCAATAGCCTTTGTCTTCAACCTTGACCGAATCAAAACCAAACCCTTGCTTCGCAGCATACTTTGGTATCGAATCCTCGGCCGAGGCTGGCGCATCACACAACACCTTTAGCAATGTGCCGCCTTCCATCTTTTCTATCTTCTTTTTTGTCAATACCAGTGGATAGGGGCAAACCCTCCCTAAAACGTCAAGGGTTTCAGTAGGTGCCTCGTTTCTCAAGTCAGACATCTCTTATAACCTCCTTTGTTTGTTAGAAATACAATATATGGTCAGCGGTGTTCATCTCTTCCATGATTGTGTCAAAAGGCACTAACTCAGAGGTAATATCCGCACCAAGCTCCTCAGCATCCATTATGAGTGAATCAGCAGTAAGACCAAACCTCTTTACGTCCTCTTCGCATATAAGAACCTTGATGTCAGTCAACAGGGCATTTTTGATGTGCGACTCAAGGCTGGTTATTCCGTAAACATCTGATGCCTTATGATCCTTTATGCAGTTTAGCACACCCTCGCCAACAAAGGCCAATACCGGCGTTATGTTCTCGTCTTCCTCCAAGTGGATCTCAACTGTCTGGCTTGAGATGGCATGTGTCAAGGCAAGCCTTGAGGTCTCGGTCTTGTAAGGCAGCTTATCTACCACAAAGGCTATCTTCTTTATGGCCATTACTCACCTCCTATGTGTAGAACCCTGTCAGCGCTAAAGCAGCTTGCAAGGTACCAGTCCATACTTTTTCTGCCAAAACCATCGATCAGATCTTCCTTATGATAGCCTCTGGCCTCAGCACACGCCTCACAAGCGGTCACGTTAATACCGCCTGCAACAAGCTCCTTAATGGTCTTCTCTAACGACGAATAATCCTTAAAGGAGCGCTGCCCCTTCTTGGAAAGCATCGTGCCATTACCCGATAACCAGATATCCACGTCATGGCCTTTCTTCCTGGCCGCCTCGGCTAGTTTCACAACAAAATCGGTGGTCATCGACCCCACAAGAGATGAAAAACAGCCTATAGTTAATTTGCTCATTTCAGTTCTCCTATAGCCAAATTATTTTCTCATATTCATTGAAGATCAGATCGACTAGGCCGTCATAATCAACTACCTTAACCTTACTATCTACACTGTCTACACTCAGCCCCCGTGTCTGCAAATCCTCTGATAGCGCATACACCGTCGTACCCTTGTCAAGGATCGGCGAGGACTTTCCATCTTCCTTCAAAGCCGCATTGTACACTCCATTTTGCACAAGTATAACTCCAAGCTTCTCAGCCTTGAGCCTGCTGAGGGTATCGTTCTCTCTACTGTATTGACTAACAAATACCCCTAATTTCATAGGTACACCCCCTTATCAATATAATGTATTTCCATAAGCCTTTTTTTATAACAGTTAATACCCCAAATTGTCAAGCAGCGGCATAAGGGGGCGCATAAGGAAGTCGTGGGTTTTGTCAAAGAAGGGGAGGCTCTGCCTGTTGCCGCAGGGGTTCCAACCCCTCCCCTCAGACCTAATGCTGTTGACTTAAGGTTGTGAAGATGAAAAAAAGGAGGGCTTTGCCCTCCCTTAGACCCTCCCACAAGGGAACTTGTTCCCTTGACCCTGTAAATGTCAGGCGTGGCTGCTTAAAATGTCGCCCATGTGCATACATGTTAATGCTTAAGTCAACAGCATTAGAGGTTAGGGGAGGGTGTTAAGTTTACTGTCACCACTACTTGTGCAGGACTACAAAAGTATAGTAGTATTATAATTGAGATGGGATAAATAAAAAACAAGATGAAGGCGTCAGTTATCATACCGGCCTACAATGCCGGTGCAACTATAGGAAGGTGCGTGGAGGCAGTCTTGAACCAGACCTTTAAGATGAACGACTACGAGGTCATTGTCGTTGACGATGGCTCTGAGGATGAGACGGTCAAGCTGCTTGCAGGCCTGCCAGTTAAACTCTGCCGTCAAGCCAATAGGGGACCTGCATCGGCAAGAAACCACGGCGCCAGAGAGGCCTCCGGCAATATACTGCTCTTTACAGATTCTGACTGTGTATGTGAGCAAACGTGGATAGAGGAGATGGTAAGGCCATTCGAGGATCCCAACATAGCCGCCGTAAAAGGGGTATATAAAAACTCGCAGGATTCCTTGACGTCGAGGTTTGCTCAGATTGAGTTTGAGGAAAGATACGAGATCATGTCAGGGGCCTCGACCATTGACATGATAGACACCTATTGTGCAGCCATCAGGAGAGACGTCTTTGTGAGAGTCGGAGGGTTTGACGAGGGGTTTCACAGCGCAAACAACGAGGATACCGATTTGTCCTACAGACTTTCTCTTGCCGGTTACAGGATGATCTTTAACCCGCACGCCGTAGTTTCTCACCTAAATCACCCCAGTACGGTATCAAGATACGCAAGACAGAAGTTCTGGCGAGGGTACTGGCGGATGGTGGTATACAAACGCTACCCACAGAAGATGCTCAAAGACTCTTACACACCGCAGAGTCTTAAACTACAGATATTGACCATCTTTGCCACTTTACTCCTCTTAGTCCTTTCTCCACTGTTTAAACCATTCCTCTACGGATCTATGTTTTTAATTACCACTTACTTCAGTCTAACGCTGAGTTTCACACGATTTGCTTTCTCCAGAGACAGACTGATTGGTGCGCTGTCACCATTTTACCTTGCTGTACGGGCTATTTCTATCGGATGCGGTGTCCTTTATTTTTTTTGGAAGGTGGTACAATAATGGGCGATGTATACCACCACCCATTATTAGATATATATCATCATCACACCGTAACGCTTAACAAGCTCTTAGCATTATTCAAGGACGAGCTTACAGTTGAGGCCGATGTTTTGCTTGTAGATTTAGCCTTACTGAGCAGGTTGTTAGCGGATGCTACGGCCGAGCTTACAGTTGAAGCCGATGTGCTGCTTGAAGCGCTTGACGAGCTTGAGGAGGAGGATGCACTGAGCAGGCTCTTAGCGGTTGATAAGCCCGAGCTTACAATAGTGGCAGATGTACTGTTTAAAGCGCTTGACGAATTCGACGATTTAGCCGTACTGAGTAGGCTTTTCGCTGATGCTGCTGCCGAGCTTACAGTTGAAGCCGATGTGCTGCTACTTGAAGCGCTTGACGAGCTTGAAGAACCACTGTCTTTTGTTGATGCCGAGCTGGTTGATGCTGGCTCAAGCAGCTTGTTTATTAGTTTAGTGAGTGGATTGGCATCGACTAATTCGTCTGCGGTTACCTGGCCATCCCCGTTCTTGTCTACTAGTGAAAATGCATTGTCTGACACTCCAAGCTCCTTGGCTGTTAATTTACCATCGCCATCGGTGTCAAACTTGTCAATAATAGCCTGTGACGATTGCTCTACTTGATGCATGTAGTAGGCTGCCTTTAACTCAGCTGCAGACAGAACACTGTCGCCGTTTACGTCAATCTTATTAAACTCATCTGTCTTAAGTTCACTTTCGCTTAGACTCAGGGCACCATCGCCATCCTTATCGAGTTTCTTGATTAAATCGTTGTTGGCGGCATTGTTATTACTGCTTGAAGCAGAGCTATTATTTGCGCTGCTTGTCTGCGTAGAGTTGAGGCTGTTTACCGTCTTTTCATAGTTAGAAAACGCCTGTTTACTGAGTGTCAAGAGTCTCTTCTCAACACTGTCTACCTTACCGTCATTATTAGTGTCGGCCTTCTTAAACTCCGCCGCTGTTAAACCAGATGCCGTTAATGTTAGTCCATCATCAGTAGCGCTTACGATATCGTCATCGCTGCTGCTTGACGATTGTGTGCTTAGACTACTCTTTAGTTCATCCAGTTTTGAGCTGATGCTCACTGTGTCCAACTTGTTCTTTGAGCCTGTTGTGCTGGATAACTTATTGGTTAAGGCATCTTGTAATGATGCTGCATTTGTTGCCCTGTTCAATAGTTGCTGCCTTAGTGCTGTACTGTTTAATCCATTTAACCCTGTCATTGTAGCCTCCTAATAATTTATTTTTTTTCTTAATTTGACTATTTCATGTTTAATTTCATTGTCTATACATGAGATGCAACTACCATGCCAAGCTCAAAGTCAGCGGTTTTAGTTCAATTCTCGTGCATGAGGGGTTAAAATTCTAGGTACGGCGGCAACAATTTCCTATCAAGGATGGAATAAATTTCTCATGGTGAGTTGGAATGAGAAGGTAAGGCTAGGCGATTACAACTGGGTGCATTAGAAAACCGTGGGGTCTTTAAAAGAAGGGAGGGCAAAGTTTTATCTTCACAACCTTAAGTCAACAGCATTAGGGCTGAGGGGAGGGGTTGTGAACCCCTGCGGCAGTGGGCAGAGCCTCCCCTTCTTTGACAAAACCCACGACTTTTTATACGCCCCTGAAGTTACTGAGCTTGAAAAATCCTGCTCATTGTACTTTTACCAATAGCCATGATATATTATTCAACAGCGTGAAGCGTTTCTCATGCTTTAGGTTCTGTGGTGTGATTATCTTGGAGTAATGAGAGCTATTAGCCTTTTGGTTTAGAGATTTAGCATAGACTAGTGTATGACAGATATTTATCATACAAATAATGGTTGGTATAAGGAGTTGGAAATATATGATAGGCGATAAGAAGGTTCAGGATATGATGGTTGATATATTCGAGATGCCGCACATACCTTATTGGTTTACGATAAAGCAGGCGATCCGTTTAATCAGAAAGTCGTATCCAGACGTAAAGAGTTATCCGTATTCGATGATGATACTGGTCTTTGACGAGAAGTATCATTTGCTTGGCAGCGTTTCTATTAACGAGATACTCAAGGGGCTGGAACCGGAGCTTCTAAGCAGTTGTGCACTTGCTGCATCAGATACGCCGGAGGGTCAATTGGCGACTGTGCCGTGGGAGACGCTCTTTGACGTAAAGGGTAAGGAGCTGTTGCAGCATCCGGTCAGTGAGATTATGACGCCGATAAACACCTTTGTTAATCACGATGACCCTGTAACCAGGGCGGCATACATGATGTTCTGTCACAGCACGACGATCCTGCCAGTCCTTGAGGGCAAGAAGAAGCTCTTGGGGATCATCAGGCTTGCAGATATATTCTGTGCAATAGCCCAAGCGATCTGAGGCAAGCTGTCATAGGCACGGCAGCTTCTCACCAAAACGTTGAAAAAGACCTCAACGAGTCAAATCTTGCGCTGCCGGCCCAAACCTCCGGTATTACTTAGACTTTTTTGTCTTCTTGTCTAGCTTAGCAGGTTCAATCTTTGGTGCGGGTTCTTTCTTTTTTTTGGTTTCCTTAGTCGCAATTTTTACAGGCTCCTTGATGATTAAAGCCTCCTTTAAAGCCGATCCGGGTACAAACTTTGGTACTCTTGCAGCCGGTATCGTTATTACGTCGCCAGTTCTTGGGTTACGTCCCTCGCGTGCCTTTCTCTGTCTTGCGGAAAAGCTACCAAACCCAACAAGAGTTACCTTGCCATCGGTCGTCAGGGCCTTTGTGACATTCTTAATAAACGACTCAATGATTGTCAACACATCGTTTTTACTAAGGCGAGTGTCGCTAGCTATAGAAGAAACAAGCTGTGCCTTTGTCATAGATCCTCCTAAAAGTTTGTGCAACTAACTTATTATGGCTTAAAGCCTACGTTTGCCATATATTACATAATTGCAATAGATTTGTAAAGCATTTCTATAAAAACTCCCCTTCTCTCAGGACAAACGCATTAGAAAAAAACTGTCTGAACCACGATTTAACGGATTATCAGGATTATGTTAAAAAAATTCATAAGCATCTACGATTGTAACATTGTATATATCAATGCCTACAAATATCCTAATAAATCTTTGAATCTGTTTAATCATAGTTCAGACAATCCCTTAAGGTCAAGGATTGACAACTCACCAAATCTGTGACCATAAGGAGCGGAACTGGTCAAATTTTCAAATGCGATTGCCCTGCCCCTTCTCTTCTTAGTATCGTAAATGTTAAACTTACAGATAGTCGTGTTAAATAAGAGATTTATTTTAGGCATAACCATACTGTGCCTTTTAGCTGCTGAGGCTCTTATAGCTAAGGCCAACGGTGAGAGTAACATGAGCGACAACTCAACGCTGGCCATAAAGGCCAATAGACTTGAGTATAGCGCCAAAGACAAGATCTACTACCTCACAGGTAACGCATCAATGATTAAGGGGCTATCCTTTGTTGCTGCCGACTATATAGAGTTCTACGAGGAACAAACCATTGCCGTAGCAAAGGGTAACGTCTACTACGACGATAAAGACATAACCATCCGTGCCAGTTCGGCTCTGCTCAATACCGCAAAGAAAACCGGTTCACTTGTAAAGGCCACTGTGTTTGTAAAAAATGGTAACTATCACGTCTCAGGAGACTACCTTATAAAATCAAGCGATAAGGAGTATTGGGCGCAACATGCCACCATCACCACCTGCGACTCTATACCCTCTCAGTGGTGTATTTACGCAAATGAGGCCAACATAGAGATAGACGAACAGATCAAGGCAACCGGTGTTACAGGAAAGGTATACGATCTTCCTGTTTTCTATACACCTGTCTTCTCTACAGCTTTGAAGCGTACAACCGGATTTCTCACACCTGGGTTTGGTTATCACAATGATAAGGGGACATATATAAGCGTACCCTTTTACTGGGCCATTGCAGATAACAAGGATATGACGGTATTAGCAGAAAACTTTTCAAGAAAGGGTCTTGCCGAGGGTATTGAATACAGGTACGTAGAAGAGGGCGGGATCGAAGGCACCTGGTGGACATATCACCTGCACGATAAGTCTACAAAAAAGGATTATTTTGTATTAAAGGGTAAACACACGCAGTCAACAAACACCGACGGCTTATCAGCCTTTTTTGATATAAACTACCTCAATGAAAGCGACTACTACAAGCTATACAGCCCGAATTTTCAATTAGTAATTCAAAGGTTCTTGGAATCAACGGCAGAGGGGGCTTATTCTACGGATAAGTACCGAGCCTACCTGCTTTCGCAATACTTTACCGATCTGCAGTACAAAACTGACCTAGCGTCCCAAAAACTACCGGAGGTGGGTTTTACCTTGCACCCGATTGACCTGTGGCAATCAGATATAGCCCCAGGCAAGCTTTCTGTAACAACGTCTGTATCAAATTTCATATCAAATGACGGTGTCAAAGGGGAACGGTTCTATTTGTATCCAAAGCTGTACAGCTCAACAGGCGATACCGTGAGGTTTATGCAGACGGGGGCCTTGAGAGCCGGCGTTTATTCCCTTTCAGGAGCCGAACTTACACAAAAGAATGTCCAGGAGGCAGCACTTATCTACAACGCCGAGGTCAACACATCTCTCATAAAACGTTATCCTTCCTTTACCCATGTCATAGAGCCATCAGTTGGTTATCTCTACTTATCGGATGGCTCGCGGGTGCAGGAGCTGGACTCCTTTGAGGATTTCAACAAGACCTCGGAGGTAGACCTATCCATTATGAACTACTTTAAAAACAGTAACGGAACGTTTCTCTTCTTCAGGATAACAGAGCCTTACTACACGGCAAAGTCCACAGAGCAGTTTGGTCCGCTAAAGCTGCAAGCGAGGCTTGAATCTATCGTCACCCTGAAAGCAGATGCTGCCTACGACCTCAACAATGACTACGTAAAAAACGTAAATACAGAGGTAAGGTTTAACGTGTTTAAGACAGACCTTGCTCTAGGGCAAAGATACGACAAAGATAAGTCGACCTTCTTTTTGACTGGCGGCATGGGGTACAATATCATGGACAATCTCAGACTTAACGCCATAACTTGGTATGATACAAAGGGAGAAGGCCTGAGAAACCTGACCGTTGACCTCCTTTACACAAAGCAGTGCTGGGGGGTTGACCTTCTATACAGAAAGACTCATGATCGGTATTCCGTGTATCTGTTTATCGAACTTAAGGGACTTGGAATATATAAGTTCTTCGGTGTCTAAGGCAATGCGAAAGAGGGGAGTCGAACCCCTATGAGTTGCCCCACTGGATCCTAAGTCCAGCGCGTCTGCCAGTTCCGCCACTTTCGCGTATTATAATGAAGATAGCATAAACGATAGCAATGTGTCAATAAGGCGCCGGGGCGATCTGTCTCATTATCGGTTTCTTACTCAATAATAATCCATACGCCATGTTCACTATAACCTTTGCTAAGCACCTGCCTTGGTTGTTTAACTCTAGTATCTTTATATAATGTTCTAGCATCTGCTTATTACCTCCCTTTATTTATTTGTATCTACATATATTTTACTCCACTCCTCATTTTTTTGATTACACTTCAGGGTGCCGGGCAATCGCATTTGAAAAAACTGTCTGAACCATGATTTAACGGATTAAGGGATTGGCAGGATTTAGGTAACAAAACGAATAAAATGTATGAAGGCTATGAATATGTATCCTGCAAATCCTTCCATCCGTTTAAACCTTGTTCAGACAATCCCTAAGGTTAACTAACAATGCGTCAAGTTTTTAAATGCTATTGCACTGAATAAGGGGGTGAAGCGCTCCCCCCCTATACGTCTTATATTACTCAGTAGAGCCGGTTAGGCGATAGTATTTGATGGTCAGGTTGACCAGCTTGCCGGTTGTGTCTCTCAGTCTTTCTGTGAGGGCCTTCAGGATGATGCGGAAATCCTCTGAGGTCTTGTTTATCTCTGAGTCAAGATAGTCCTTGTCAAACAGACCGACCTTGACGGTACCAACTGCTACGGCTGACGCTGAACGTGGCTGTCTGTCGATAAAGCTCATATGGCCGAAAATGTCGCCTGTGGTAAGGTGCGTGACGGTCAGATCCACGTCGTTGTCCCTTACTTTTATTGCCACTTTGCCGGAGAGGATAACGTAGGTTCCCTCGCCAAAAGTCCCCTGCTTTATTATACTCTGACCATCCTCGTATATCTCTGTAGTGGCTATTTTCTTCATCTCTTCCTCCTAAACACAATCTATTACCTTTGTTAATCTATAAGCTGTACCTAAAGGGATACTTTTGATAAACACGCCTGTTACCAGTCTATCTGTATTGTATCTGCTCATTTGCATTTTTATCAATAATGTTCCCTATAACAAATGCCCTCTGATCTACTTCCTTAAGCAGGCTGAGGGTCTTTTCACAGTCCTTTCCCGATACTATGACCATGAAGCCTATCCCCATATTAAAGGTCCTAAACATCTCATGGTCTTCTATGTTGCCCATTCTTTTAATCAGTTCAAAGACAGGGGGGATATCCCATGAACCTCTATTTATCTGTACACCGCATCCTTGCGGTAAGACCCGTGGGAGATTACCAGTGATCCCCCCGCCGGTTATATGTGCCATAGCCTTTATCTCTACAGCGCTTCTGAGGCTGAGGATGGTCTTAACGTAAATCCTTGTCGGAGTTAGGAGTTCCTCACCGAGTGTCTTTCCAAGCTCTGGCATGTATGTGTCAACGTTAAGGGCATGCATATCAAAAAAGAGCCGTCTGATGAGGGAATAACCATTACTGTGGATACCCGTTGAGGCAAGCCCTATCACGGTATCACCAGTGTTTACATTCTTAGAGTCAATGACCTTGTTTCTGTTGACAATGCCTACTACAAAACCTGAGATATCATATTCGTTTGCTGCGTAAAACCCAGGCATCTCGGCAGTCTCACCACCGACTAATGAACAACCCGCCTGCAAACAACCCTCAGTTATACCCTTGAGAATCTCTACTGCCACGGACTTATTGAGCTTGGCTACGGCAAGGTAGTCAAGAAAGAAAAGCGGCTCCGCACCACAGGTTAATATATCGTTAGCGCACATGGCTACAAGGTCAATACCTATGGTGTCGTGTTTGTTCATCATAAAGGCGAGTTTAAGTTTTGTCCCCACACCGTCTGTACTACTTACCAGTACAGGGTCATTGTATTTGTCTAGGTCGACACTGAAAAGTGAATAAAACGCCCCTATATCGGTCAATACCTCCTTACGGAATGTCCCTCTAACCATTGGAGTGATATCGTTTATAAAGGCGTCAGCTTGTTCTATGTTGACGCCTGCTTCTTTATACGTGAGTTTAGTTTTATCCATACTTGTTGGTTCTACCTTATATTTTACTGTAAAAAGAGTATCCCTGCCGTTATTGTTGCAGGTTACATAGTGAAGTATATTTAAACATTAGTTCTTCTTATTCAGGTTATCCAGCGCCTTACGGGCAGCCTTCATTTGAGCGGTTTTTTTGCTTTTTCCGCTCCCTTCCCCCAAGGGTTTTCCGTTGAGGTAGACGTCGTATGTGAAGGTCTTGTTGTGGTCATCGCCAGTCTCACTTACGAGTCTGTATTCTGGCAAGGTTGCAAACAGTGTTTGACTTATCTCCTGTAAAGTTGTTTTGTAGTCGTAAGGAGAGTCCTCGTTTAAAACCCTGTCGATTGTGGGGGCATAAAGTTGTGTTATTACAGATCTGACGTTTTGATAGTCGCTGTCAAGGAAAATAGCACCAATGATAGCTTCCAGGGTATTTGCTGCAATGGAGGTTTTCTTTCTACCCCCAGTCAGCTCCTCCCCCTTGCCAAGTCTGATGTAGCTGCCAATCTCTAGATCAGCAGCGATTTGAGAGAGCATTTCTCTTGAGACAAGGTAGGCCTTTAACTTAGACATCTCAGCCTCTGAAAAACTGGTGTTTTCCCTGAAGAGGATCTCCGTAATAGAAAGCCCTAATACGGCGTCGCCTAAGAATTCGAAGCGTTCGTTATACTTATGGCTCTTGTCGGGTTTTTCGTGAAAGTAAGAGCGATGAGTCAAGGCTTCTATAAGTAATTCCTTTTTTTTAAAGGTGTAATTCAGCCCTTTTTCAAGTCTGCCTATTTGGTTGTATGAGGTTGACTCTGCTATATCTGGATGCTTAATATCGTAAGCTGAGCTTTGTGTTGATCTGTCAGTCAGCATCCTTATATTTTTTAAACACCAGACATGCGTTTGTACCGCCAAATCCAAAGGAGTTTGAAAGGGCGCAATTTATAGTTGCTTTACGTGCCTTATGCGGGACATAGTCGAGATCACATGCTGGATCTGGGTCATCAAGATTTATAGTTGGGGTTATGATATCGTTAAAGATGCTAAGGGCACACACGATGCTTTCAACGCCGCCTGCTGCTCCCAGCATATGACCTGTCATTGATTTTGTTGCGCTTATGGCAAGCTTATAAGCGTGTTCCTTAAACAGGTTTTTAATGGCTGACGTTTCAATCTCGTCGTTGATTTTGGTTGATGTACCGTGGGCATTTATGTAGTCTATGTCTTCTAATCTTATTTGAGCGTCATCAATGGCTGCCTTCATGGACATGTATGCGCCTTCTCCATCGTCGGAGGGTGAGGTTATATGATAGGCGTCCCCGCTCAGGCCGTAGCCGGAGAGTTCGCAATAGATCCTAGCGTTTCTCTTAAGGGCATGTGGTAGGCTTTCTAAAACCATGATCCCTGCACCTTCGCTCATGACAAATCCGTCTCTGTTAAGGTCAAATGGGCGGCTTGCCTTTTGGGGTTCGCTGTTTCTGCGCGAGAGTGCCTTCATAACCGTGAAGCCTGATATCCCAAGGGGTGTGAGCACAGCCTCTGTCCCTCCGGCTATCATAGCGTCAGCAGAGCCTCTCTGGATTAACCTAAAGGCCTCGCCTATTGCATGATTACCTGATGCGCATGCGGTTACTACGGCGGAGTTAGGTCCTTTTGCACCGTACTTTATAGAGACGTTGCCTGAGGCAAGGTTTATTATAAGCATTGGGATGAAAAAGGGTGATACTTTTTTATAGCCCCCTTCAAGGTATGCCTTGTAGTAATGTTCAATGGCTGGCAGACCGCCTATGCCCGATCCTATCAGGACGCCGCAGCGTTGAGCGTTTTCTTCTGTTATTTTAAGGTCTGAATCTGTAACAGCCATATGTGAGGCGCCCATAGCGAAATGGATGAATCTGTCCATCTTTTTCACTTCCTTGGGATGAATATAATCTTCTGGATTAAAGTCATCTACCTCGCCGGCTATCTGTACGGGGAGATTTGGGTCATTGAATCTGGTGATCTTTCCTATTCCAGAAGCGCCTGATAACATAGCGTTCCATGACTTTTCTGTCCCGCTGCCTACAGGGGTTATCATACCTAGGCCGGTTACAACTACCCTCGTCTTTTCCATAGTTTTTGTACTACTTTTCGCCTAGTTTCTTGCTAATGTAATCAATTGCATCCTGAACCTTTGTGATCTTCTCGGCCTCTTCATCAGGGATCTGTACTCCGAAGGCTTCTTCAAAAGCCATTACGAGTTCCACAGTATCTAGCGAGTCAGCCCCCAGGTCCTCTATAAACGACGCCTCTGGTTTTACCTGCCCCAGGTCGATGCTCAACTGTTTTGCTATGATAGCTTTTACCTTTTCTTCTACCATTTAAATAACCTCCATTATCATGTTTCAACTCTATCGAGCTCTGCTGAATTATAATAATCACATTTTACGTTCTATACGTCTATGCAGTTATAAAAAATCTCTTCGATCGCTTTTATACACTTGCGTTATCACCACCATGTTAATAAGGTAGGAGACTAAACCCGTTATGTTTACATGTACATGCCACCATTTACATGTATACAGTTGCCGGTAATATATCCGGACTGTGTGGATGCCAGGAAGGCCACAGCATTTGCCACGTCCAGTACCTCGCCGAACCTTCCCATAGGGATGGTGCTAAACATTTCCTCTTTAACCTTGTCTGACAGGGTATCGGTCATGGCAGTTACTATAAAACCAGGGGCAACGGCATTCACCGTTATCCCGCGCTTAGCATATTCCCTGGCAGCGCTCTTTGTAAGCCCAACTATACCAGCCTTAGATGCCGCATAATTGGCCTGCCCTGGGTTGCCTATAAACGCCACTACTGAGGCTATGTTTACGATCCTGCCGTAGCGCTGCTTTGACATTAACTTTATAGCCTCTTTTGTACAGAGAAAGACACTCTTGAGGTTTATATTTATCACGGAATCCCAGTCCTCATCCTTCATCCGCAGGATCAGTGCATCCCGTGTAATACCTGCATTATTCACTAATATGTCAAGTCTGCCGAACTGCTCAGATATATGTGTAAAGGCCGATTCCACCTCAGAGCCGTTTGCCGCGTTAAACTGCATTGCCACTGCCTTTATAGCATATGTCCCCTCCGCCACGCTACTATTTGACTCTCCGGGTATCTCTCCGGCGGGCTGGCATCTTGCCTCTTTTTCTATCTCTGAGGCGGTTATCTCCGCCTGTTGCAGATTTACGTCGGCAATGATAACGTTTGCGCCTCTCTTTGCCAACACCATAGCTATCTCTCTACCTATCCCTCGAGCTGATCCAGTTATCAGAGCCACATGCCCTTTCATAATCTTCTTCTCCTCCTTACCTTAGTCGAAAGTAATTTTAGCAAATGAGTTCACAAATAATCCAGTCTTGTTTTATGAGGTGTTAGTCAGCAATAAGGCTGTGCTGGATCAATCCGACTTATGGAAGATATCGAAGAGGTTTTTTTTAAGTTTTTTTGCCGCGTCTTCCTTTTTTTCGTAGTAACTCTCGCTCATCTTTTTTTTTATGTCTGAATTTTTAATATTACCTTTTTTGCTCTCTGTAGGGAGCTTTTCCTCTAAAGACTCGGTTAAATCCTGAAACATATTAAAGGTCCTGCGCAGAAAGATAATCATCCAGTCAACCATTGTCGTCATGATGAGAAACATTGCAGCCATCAGTATGAACAAGGCGACCAGGTACCAGTGGTTGATCTCAAAGATGTCTGGAAACGTACCCCTTCCTACTGTGCCCCAGGTCAGAAACGTCTCAGACAATCCGTCGTGAAAGTACTCAGCGTAGATCACAGATCCCACTATCATGCCTAAAACGGCAGGGATAGCATCTAGGGCGCCCTCGCCAATGGCGCCAAACGCCGTACCTGGACAGTATCCCATGATGGAGATCGCCACTCCAAACAAAAGACCCCCTATAATCTGTGGGACTATGACAGTTTTGGGTACGTGCAGCTCTATGTACTTTAAGTCTGTTAAGGCATATACAAGCACCATTGAGACCATCAGCAACGGAGCGCCTAAGCGAAAGACGGTAAAGTCCTGCAATCTAAACAAACCGGTTATTATATCGTACTTACAGAGTCTTCCCTTTTGCAGTACAACACCGAATAAAAGCCCTATGATCAAACCGCCATATAGACTGCTTGAACCCTTTACAGCCGTTATAGTCTCCGGATCAAAGACACCAACAAATCTCTTTGTTAATTCATCTATCCCAGGTATGGTCTTGATAAACTCTGTTAAGCCCTTTACAACGCTTAGGTCAAACACTTCAACAAATCTCTTTGTTAATTCTGCTAATTCCATAGATTAATCTTCTCTTCTCACTACGATAGTTCTACTCCTGTAGAATAAGAACGTACTTAGCACGCCCCCAATCCAGACGCTGAACATAAATATAAAACCTGATGGTGCAAGCTGTATGGCACCCGATATCAACACACCGCTTATACAACCTCCCCCGATCCTTGCCGCAAAACCCATCAATATACCGGCTAGGAACACCCATAGCCACCTGTTGAAAACGGATTTCCCGCGCGACTGCTTCCACAGCTCAGGCACCGCTTTTATCTTAAAGTCGCCGGAATACCTGGCCGATAAAAAGCTGCCAAGTGTTGTGCCTAAGAGAACCGCCATTGTCCAATCTATGTATGGTTCGTAGATACCCCAGTATGATACCCCTGACGCATGTTTGGGAGCTATGATGGCTGTAGCAATGGATCCCATTACGGTAGTCCCTCGAGTTATACCTAACGGTCTCTCCGATAGGTAGAAGGACAGGACTTCTACAAGCGCAAACGCTATCCCGGCAGGTATCGGCCACCACTTTCTAGGTTTACCCAGGATTGCAAAAAACACAGAAGCAACAAGGGGCCAGCCGCTGCGTACATATACGGTATATGCAAAACCAAGAATAATTACAGACCACCAGCGCGGCTTACCCACTAATAACAAAGAGACTAATACGATTAACGGCCAACCCTGCCTTAATATAAACGATATCAACGCCGCAGCTATCAGCAAGATCACTGATACAGCTATAAACTTCTTGCTTACGTCTGGTTTATCCTTAACTACTACTTCTAACTTCTTTTTTAATTGCATAACTCTAATAGACGTTCCTTTGTGTTGTTTATGCTTAACAGCTATCCTCTAACCCTATTACTCCTTGCAGAAAAGTGAGTGGGGTGGTCATCCGTTATATGCACCACCCCATTAGCTGTGCTAAACTGCATAACCTTAGCATCTGCAAGATCTACAGGTAGACCTGTAGGCTTGTCAAACTACATAGACCACTTTGTCAAACAAAGCTCCTCAGAGTCCCTAAATTTCCCTACTAAAATCAGTACTAGATCATAGAATATCCACAATCCAAACCCGCCCTGAGTTACGAGCATCGCGATTCCTGTACCAATCTTGTTCGTGTAAAACCTGTGAGCACCCGTCCAGCCAAGCATAAAACACAACAATAATGCTATTAGACGACTCTTGCCTGACTCGGTTCCTACTGTTTCATTACTCACTGTATTCACCTCCTTTATTAAGTTATTTTATAGTTTGTTCCAACTACAATCAAGCCTTTCACCGCCAAAAGCGACGTCCACATGTATGATATCAATCACCCGTTAAATTAATCACCCGTAACTAGAGTACACTGTCTAGTGTATGTTCCCAAGACATTGAGATTCTCCTTATTGATGGTATACACCCCTCTTAAGCCGGCGTCTTTCATTGCCGTCTCAATGCTTCCATCTCCTATAGAGATTGCTCCGAAGAATGAATGAATACATGCCCTTCCAAACTTAGAGCCTGTTGGTGCTGTCCCCATATAGACGGGCACCTTTGTGTCCGTGTATACCCATCCGAAAGGCTTGTCTGCTACAAAACCGCAGCTCGTTAACAACATCAGCGACATCATCAGCATCAGTGCCAGTGTCAGCACCCTTGTCTCTCTACGCATGATATACCTCCAAAACTATAATCTTTAGTTAAAAAACCATTAGTAGTTTAAACTAGCAGCTCTGTTTTGTCAAGCAGTTTACAGGGGTGTATAAGAAAATGTGGGAACAAAGATATATTTTACTGGGGTCAAGGGGACTGGTTCCCTTGCAGAGGGGTCTGAGGGGGGACAGAGTCCCCCCTTCTCTTACGTATATGGTTTGCAGTCTTTGTCTTGCCGGATGAAGGCATCGATAAGCCTTACGTCGCTTACGTCGTTTATGGTCAGGCAATCGCCGCAGACCGATTTGTATTCGCCCCTTAATAGATGCCGGCGGATGGCTTTTACCTCGTCCACCCTCAGAAGCTCACTAAAGGGACGCTCACAAACGCTGCCAATAAGGCCGCTGTGACACATCTTGACACCCCCGTCGCTTGCGATTATGAAATAAAACCACGGATACGCACACTGTGACTTGCCTTCCCCCCCTGAATGCCCCTGAGAAAACAGAGGTGGATGTATCAAAGCCACCCCCGTGCCACCGGTCTCAAACCGGTGCTTTAGCCCTGTGATTATACTATCGTACAACCCTTGATGATAAAATAAAGACTCGCCAAACAGATCGTTAAAAGGCCTGGCCAGCCTGGCGTGCCTCAACTGCACAATCCCGACACCATACTGCCTGGCAAACTCATAAACACCCTCCAGCTCCTCAACGTTTAACCGGAGCATGGTATAGTTTATTCTGACCACAGGAGCGTCTCTATTGCCCCTATGTTCTTTAATAGACCTTAAAGCGGCCAACACACGGTTGAAGTCCCCGTTTACGCGTACCTTGTTGTAGGTCGCCCCGGTGAGGCCGTCAATGCTAACGATGATCTCATCCAAGAGCCTCTCGCCGACAATGGTGCCAATGATCGTATCATCTAAGAGGGTGGCATTGGTACAGACGCTGATGGAGCCACGGCAATACCGCCTGGCAACCCTCAGATAGTCTATAAATCCCTTCGTTAAAAAAGGCTCATACCCGCATGATAGCTCCAACACCCGCACCCTGGTAAAGACATCTAGAGCAATGGATTCAAACATCTCAAGGGGCATCACCCTGAACTGACTCCTGTGTTCCCTTAACGACATATAACACATGATGCAGCGCAGATTACATGCGTTGTTTGTATCAATGGCTAGTCGATACACAGGGACGTTAAACGCCTCAAGCGCCTTAATGGCAGCAATCTTCAGATGGCGCGACTTCAGGCTATTGTATACCTTTCTTAACAAATACTTATCTACATAAGGCATTAATCCCCCTTTATTACCTGACACCCTTCATAAAGAGCACCACCTTTATGGTCTTAAACAGTATAACGATGTCTAGCCACAATGACCAGTTCATGATGTACCAGTTATCCAGCCTGATCCTGTAGTCGTATGTTGTGTCGTTCCTGCCGGAGACCTGCCAAAGACCCGTGATACCGGGCAATACACAGAAGCATACGTCAGCCAGTTCCTTATAGTAGTTCTCCACCTCGTGTTCTGTTACCGGTCTGGGACCGATAAGACTCATCTCACCCTTGAGGACGTTAAAAATCTGTGGCAGCTCATCCAGCGAGGTCTTTCTAAGAAAGGCACCCAATCTGGTTACCCTAGGATCTTTTGTCAGCTTGTAAAACTGCTCCCACTCCTTGAGGTGTTCGTCGCTCTGCAAGAGGGTGGCAAGCATGACATCGGCGTCTTTTACCATTGTACGAAACTTGTAGCACTTAAAGGGTTTACCCCCCTTACCTATCCTAAGATGTGGATAAATAACAGACCCCCTTGATTCTAACTTTATAAGCACACCGATTACGCTTATCAAGACCAATAGAAACGGCAGCAGTACAATGCCTGCTATGAGATCAAACAGACGCTTTATGACGCGGTTCTTGGCAAACTTGAGATTGTTCCTGATCTTTAAAAGAAATATCTCCTCATAAAACAGGTGCAAGAGTTCCGTGTTAAGCAGTGCTACACCGTAGAGGTCAGGTACGATCATAATGTCCTTTATACACAATTGAAGTTGAAACGCAAGCTCGGATATACGCTCAGGGCCAAGCGAGGGCATGGCAATTATCGCTGTATTTATGCGCAGATTTTTGATCACACGTGCATACTCACTGACACTGCCATATACTCTCTTGTCGTCAACCAAGGTGTTTACCTTCTCTGGATCATCATCTAAAAAACCCGCAACCTCAATACCGATATGACGCTCTCTCTCTATCCACTGATTAATGAGTCTGCCGGTCTTACCGGCTCCAAGTATAATCGCCTTGGTCTTAAAGGTGCAAAACTTAAAAAGGAGTTTTTTCCCCAATAGACGGCTTATAGGAAAGACGATCAGAGATATGCACCACAACAGCACCAGGATCACCCTTGATATCTCAGCCGACATCTGTCCGAGATTCACTATCACCATGACAATCAACATAACCAGCGTAAGGCTTATGATCAACCTCCGTGTTTCATCCCAAAAGGGCAGTCTGGTTGTGTACATACCAGTATAGGCATTGAAGGACACGTAAGTAAGCGGTACCCACCATAACCTCACGTACATACTAAAGCTGAAGTTCTCAGTCAGAGCATTAAAAACCAATGGCAACAGGGCTTCTCTTATATACCAGGCGGTAAAAAGCGACATATATAAGGCTAACACATCCAAGCAGATCAGGAAAAATGCCTGCTCTAAATGTATTACAAACTGTCTTTCTGCGGTCATAGCGTAAATTTCACCAAGGCTGTCTACTAATATAATCCACCTCTACCTAAAAAACAATATAATTTTATTAGTACACACAGACAGGGTATAGAAGGTCAAGAAGGGGTGCCTAACCTTGGAGTCTTGGAGTTCTATATTTGACATAACCTCTGATATATTGTATATTTATTATATATTAAGGTGGCAGAGCGGATACAAGACTACATCACAGGCAAATCTCTTCACGTTCGACCAGAAGAGATTGTGCGACAGCAATTTGAGCATATTCTAGTTGATGAACTGGGCTATCCAAAGTCCCACATGACTATTGAATTCCAGATACAAAGAGGTGCTCAAAAGAAGGCTGAGAGCGCTGATATTGCAGTTTTTAGGAGCGCAATACAAGACCAGACAAACCTTCTGATGGTAATAGAGATCGAGCCACCTGGACATGTGTTCGATCAACAGGTGTTTTCTTATGCCACAGCCACTACAGCGGAATTTGTCGTTTGGTTTGATGGTCTGGATCGACAAAAAAGCCGAGGCGTTCAATATCGTTGGCGCGACCTACAGAATGACCCTACCAAGTTTGTGGAAATACCTACAATACCAAGATTTGGAGAGACACTTGAGGAAATTGGGAAATATAAGAAATACCAACTAAAACCAGCGAAAGGATTAAAGAGCTTATTCCAGAAGATGCACAATCGTCTCTACGGCGAAGGCCCTATTAAGAGGGAAGACCTCATAGCTCAGGAGGTCATTAAGATACTTTTTTGTAAGCTATACGATGAACTTCATACACCTAACGAGACGTGTGAATTTCGGGTTACGGTATCTGAACTGAAATCCCAGCAAGGATTAAGTAAGGCTGCCAATAGAATTCGGAACTTATTTAGAGCCATAAAGAACGACCCGGGCTATTGTCAATTGTTCACTAATGATGAGGTACAATACGATGACTATTGGATTTGCTATATCGTTTCTCAACTTCAGAGTATGGCCTTAACCCATGAAGAGACTGACACGGATGCACTAGGAGACGCTTACGAAGCATTTATTGGTCCTCAATTGAAAGGAGAAAGTGGTCAGTTTTTTACCCCTCGTGCTGTTGTGCATCTAGCCGTTGAGATGTTAAATCCGAGCTTTGTTAAGAGAGAGCGAATTATTGATCCAGCATGTGGCTCTGGTGGTTTCCTAATTTATGCATTGCGACATATAAGGAAAGAAGCTCACTTGCGACACTCTGATCGTGGAGAGACGTGGATTGCTGCACGCATAAAAGAATATGCAGCGAACTTTATATCGGGGATAGATATCGAGGACCTGCTCTTCAAGGTTGCTAAGTCGTATATGGCATTGGCGGGAAATGGCAGGACGGGGATATTCAAAGAAAACTCACTGGAGCAACACATATATTGGAAACCAGAAGCAAGGGAAAGGGTGCCATTGACAGGTTTTGATGTTCTCATTACTAATCCACCTTTTGGGACTAAAATTAAGGTAGAATCTCAAGATATATTGAATCAATATGATCTTGCTCACACTCTTGTTGATGATAAGCGAGGAGTCAATACCCTTACCGGTGGACAAGACCCATCAATACTCTTCTTAGAAAGATGTTATCAACTATTACGGGACCCAACAGATGAGAAAAACGGCGGACGTATGGCTATAGTGTTACCGCGCCAGATTCTGAGTGGGCATGACAATACTATGGTTCAAATACGAAAGTGGCTCCTAAATAGGGTGAAGATTCTCGCTATTGTGGATATGCCTGCGGAGACATTCCAGCCCTACACAGGTACGATCACCAGTGTTTTGTTTGCAGAAAAAGCACGTGTCCCTTTTGAAGACTATGAAATATTCATGGCAGCCGCCCAAAATGTCGGTCATGACAGACGAGGTAATCCCCTGATTGCACGCCATCCTGATGGTTCCATGGTCTATGACGCAGATAATAATGAGGTCGTACTTAATGATATACCTTTAATATTAGATGCATACGAAAAATGGAAAAGAGGCGAAGCCTTCAAGACTAAAAATCCAAGTATTTTTTCAATATCATTTTCAGGTATAATAGCTCAAAATGAGTGTCGGATTGATGCTTCATATCATGATGATAACAAGAATGAAGTGGTGAAACAAATATGGGGATTAGCCGGGGCCGACAACGGGACACTTGAAGTCAAGACAATTAATGAACTTATACGAGAACCAAATGACGTCTTCTACCCGAATAGACACAAGCGCAATTACACATCGAAAGATAATGGTGCTGTACCTTTCCTCTCAAGTAGTGATATATTACAGACTCGCGTTGTTGAAGTGAAGTGGCAGCCGTTAGCCTATAAACCAATCCCAAGGTGTATTGTTCGAAAAGACTGGATACTTATTACTAGATCTGGTACTACAGGCTTAGTAGTTTATGTTGGCGATTACTTAGCAGGTTTTCCTGTTAGTGAAGGAGTTGCAGTATCAGAGCATGTGATACGTCTTATTCCTGATCCTACCAAAATAGATCCCGCCTATTTATACTCCTTTCTGGCGAATGAGAAATTTGGCAAAATATTATTAACTAAGGGTATATATGCCTCAGTTGTAGAGCACATTACACCAGAGCACGTTCGTGACATTCCTGTGCCAGTACCACCACTTCATATACAGAAAATAATTGGCGACAACATAAGGAAAGCAGAAAAAGCCCGTTGCTGTGCTTATAAAACACTGATTAGGGCAGAGACATCCCTTGTGCAAGCCATAGAAAACAAAACGTTCCAAATTGAGATATACATCAACCATGCTAACCAAGAAGACAAATGAGAACAGGAAGAGCAGTGAAGGAAGAAACCCTAAATAACCGTTTCAGACATGTGTATGGTAGACAACAAGATAATGCTGTATTTTTAATACAATATAGTCATATTTTAATGTCAGTTATACTGTAGTTGTTCTTGTTAGAGAAGGATAATATTTGGATAAGGGCAGGAAGAAATTGTAATGTATTGATTTGTTAGGCAAACGCTTGATGGGTGGACTAAAGGTATCGGATAGATAGAATGGTTTACCCAATCATAAAAATGTATCAGCATTATTTAATCAATTTAATCGATTTTATACGTATAGGGATAATAGAATGAGAATATTCGATTCATTGTCTGCCTTAATCGAACATCTAATAAAATCACTCGACGACCATTTTATTACCTCTAAAAGTATAGCCTCTAAGAAATCTTTCAAATATAACGTTCAGAATAAAGGGGTAAGTTTGTCCGTTTCAGATGAGCAGGCACCATACGATTCTAAAGCTAGACAGACAAAAGAGATTATTTATAATCAGCTTTTGGAAAGTAAGAGTTTAGATATGCTAAGGGTTATCGAAAAGATAAACCTTGTGGCTGAGACGGATTTTACTGTCATCATTCAGGGGGAGACAGGTACCGGCAAGACGATGATAGCCCGCCTATTACACATGTTAAGCAAGAGGAACTCAAAACCATTTGTCCACGTGGATATAAATGCCGTGCCGGAGTCCCTCATAGAAACAGAACTCTTTGGTTACGAAAAGGGCTCCTTTACGGGGGCGTACAGGAGAAAGAGGGGATTCTTTGAGAGCGCTAACGGGGGCACCATCTTCTTTGACGACATACAGAACCTCTCTAACAAGGTACAAGGTAAGATCCTAAGCGTAGTTGAAGAGAAGATGTTTTATCCAGTAGGCACTGCTACTCCGATAAATATTGACGTCCGGTTGATAGTGGCTACCAATATAGATATCTCCGTGAGCCTTATGGACAAGACTTTTCGAGACGATCTGTTCTACAGGCTCGGTGAATTCTTTATCACTGTCCCCCCTCTCAGACACAGGCGGGAGGACATATCGGAGCTGTTTAGAAGGTTCATTGAGGATGCCGGCAGCGAGTTAAACCGCAAGATTAAGGGTATCTCAAATGACGTGATTGTCATGTTAAAGCAATACCATTGGCCTGGCAATATCAGGGAATTAAAGAACGTTGCCAGAAGGGCAGCGCTAATGTGCAAGGGGGGGGTAATTCTCCCAGAACACGTAGAGCTACTGAGTCAACAGGTATTGCCATTTGTTGAGGATGTCTCAATTATGCCGCTTAAGGTATGCACGAGTAAAGTAGTCAGACAGACTGAGATCAGCGCCATTAAACATGCACTGCTTTTCACTGGTGGAAACAAGAAAAAGGCAGCCGACCTGCTTGAGATTGACTATAAGACGCTCATTAGCAAAATAAGGGTCTATGGCATTGAGTAATGCTATGTTATCACTATCTATAGTCTTGCACTTCCTGGATTCCTGCTCAGGTCAGGGGTAGATATAGAGGGGCTAAACGCGCTATTTACTGTCATTCCCGCGAAAGCGCGAATCTATTTTCAAGAGCTGCATAAAATGCTGGTTTACAAAAAAGTGCAAGAGTATAGTTACTATAAACTAGGGCTTTCATCACCTGAGCTAGAGGCAAGGATTTTCAGCTTAAATGGGACTATCTCTATACTATCTGACAGGGCTATCTTTGTTGGCTTATGTGGGTGGATCCTGACGCCGTTTAGCAAAACGCCGTTTGTGCTATCAAGGTCGACTATATAAACACCCTTGTTATCGCACCATACCTTTGCATGTTTGTTAGAGACGCTTTGCTCTGGCAAATGGATGTCACACGTCCCCGCGCGTCCTATCAAAAGACCATCTGTGGTTATAACACGTTTTTGCACCTCAGAGTCTTTCCGCATAACAACCAATCTGTATGGTTCTTGCTCGTACTGGGCAACGATGGTATTAATATCCTTTCGCAGTCTATCTTGTGTGCTTCTTGTGATGGTATCATCTTTCTGGGGAATTAAGAACGTTATGTGGATAGTAGGACCTATCTGGATTACGTCGCCGTGTTTAAGCATACAGGAGTTGAGTTTATTGCCGTTGACGGTGATCCCTATCTGACTTTGAAGGTCTTCGACATAGTAGGCATTATCCAGCATAAAAACGTGTGCGTGGTGACGCGAGACAAACGGCTCATTCAGGCGCACTTCGCACTGTTGCGTCCTCCCAATAAGGGTCTCCTCCTGTTTTAGCGGTATAGTTAGTGGTATATGTCCTTCCCTTTCTATTTTAAGAACCGGCATGGCAAGGCTCTTGTCAGCGGTTATAATAGCCGTAGTGGCCTTTTCCCAAAAGGCAGCGTATACCTTGAAAGTCTCTTTTTTGCCCTTTATGTTTGCAGTCTTGATGTAACGGCACCGATGCCTGTTTTTTTCATCAAGGGTATTAAAGGTCTCCTCAGACAGGCATATATCACCTGTGTTTGCCATAGACTCGAAGCGCTGAGCAACGTTAACCACATCCCCGAATACGTCGTTATGTTCAACTATGCAGTTGCCCGTATGAAGACCAATACGCAGATTGATTGGCAGGCTGGTCTCCACCCGCTGATTGTATAGCGCTGCCGAGCGCTGTATCTCAATGGCTGCGCCAACGGCGTCGTTTCCGGACTCGAAGTACGAAAGGGTACCATCGCCTATAGATTTAACATAGATACCGTTATAGTCTTTAATTATAGGGTGGATAATGTCGTTTTGATCTTTTATTAACGTTCTTAGGGCAAGGTCTCCCTCCTCCTCGGTAAGCGAGGTCGACCCTTTCAGATCCGTAAACATAACTGTAACCCACTTCGTGTATTTGTGCTGTAGGAGAGTGTCTATCTTCTTCTTCTTCTCCAGCAGCTGCTCCATGTTGAAGTTCTCGGTTTTTTCGTCAGGGTTAAATGGCATCGTTTACTTCCTCGGCAGTTTTTGTACACGATGCCCCGTTAGCATCTATTATAGCGGCTGTGCATACTTTTTGTGGTTTATAGAATTTCCCTCTGATGCCATCTGTAAAATCATACTCATCTTTTAATTCAAAATCGCCCTTTTCCCTATCACGTCTCATAATATAGTATAGATCACTTGTATAAGCTATGTAAATGCAAGTTATACCAAATTGCGTTCATACCAGTATTGGTATAGAAGGGGAGACTCTGTCTCCCCTCAGACCTAATGCTGTTGACTTAAGGATGTAAAGATGCAAAAAAATAGAGAGGGCTTTGCCCTCCCTAGACCCTCCCACAAGGGGACTCGTCCCCTTGACCCCGTAAATGTCAGGCGTGGCTGCTAAAGATGTTACTTGCTATACATCAATAATGCTTAAGTCAACAGCATTACCCCTCAGACCCCTCTGCAAGGGGACCAGTCCCCTTGATCCCATTTATAATACAACATCTTACATTCTGAAATATAATATACCTCTTTGAATGCAACATACTATTAGGGGCGCATAAAGAAGTTGTGTGATTTATGTCATTCCCCTGTTCAAGCCAGGGGCAGGCTCTGCGAAAGCAGAAATCTATTAGCGTGTGAATTGCCTGTCTTGCACGGCAATGACAAGACGACCTATAAGTTTATATGCACACACCTCTAAAATAAGATTGCATAACTAGACAGGAATATGTTATATAATTTAACCTGCAACATAGTTGGAGGAAAATTATTGTTGAGGAGGAGTTTATGGAAGGCTTTAAAAAGCAGCAGTTGATTAAACTACTTTTAATGGTGGCGGTTCTAATCGCTATGGCAATCCCTGCAGATTTGTTTGCTATAACAAACAGTTTTGAATGGGGATTTACAGATTTTAATTTCTCACCTCCTGGAGCACGGGCTAGCGGTATGGGCGGGGCCTTTGTTGCTCTGGCCGATGATGCAACTTGTGCAGTAAGCAATCCAGCAGGATTGGCTCAGCTGCCAAGAACTCAGATTGCCGTTGAAGGTTCCTACCGGCATTATGATGACACACATGAAACGAAGAATTGGTATCCAGGCACAGCCTCAGAATCTACTTCAAGCACTGAAACTGCTGTCAAAAACAATACAAGGTTGTCCTTCGCATCATTTTCAACCCCGCTTTTTAACAATTCTGTCAACGTATCTTTGTTTTATGACAAGCTGGCTTATTCAAATTCAGACATTTCATATAACACAGGTAGAAGACAAACTGGTTACAATAAAGTCTCTATCGATGAATATGGTATAGGTGTTGCCAAGGGCTTTTTTGAAGATAAATTATTTTTGGGCGCAGGATTAAGCGAGGCAAATCTTGATTTGAAAAGTAGTTTTGTATTTAAAGAATACACAGGTTCAACTGGCATGGTATTCACTGATTCCCAAGATTCATTTGGTTCATCTACGAAGATGGCTTATCGTATAGGGTTACTTTTTGTACCTTGGGATTTTTTAAGAGTTGGACTTAATTACAGCAGGATGCCTAGTTTCAATTATCAACTTGAAAGTGCTTCCTGTATGACGAAAGGCGGCAACTGTTATAATAACGAAACCATATTAATTAAGCGAACCATGGATTATAAGATCCCTGATACCTTCTCAGCCGGTGCCGCCGTCAAGCCTACAAAAGACTGGACAATTATCACTGAGGCCAAATACGTAAAATATTCGGATTTGTTAGATGGTTTTGCTATAGCCCAATGTATAGTAAATTCAAGCGGTAAATGTGTAAATCCAGAGGATTTAAACGGTGGAAATTATAAAATACCAGATGTCTGGGAGTTTCATCTTGGAACTGAATACATTTTACGCGTAGACGAAACACCAATTGCTTTAAGAACTGGTACTTATTACGAACCAAAACATTCTTTGTACGCTAACGACAAAACATCCTACTACAACCTCTACAACGGGGGCAAGGATATATGGCATTGGACGGGCGGTGTAGGAACTGTTTTATATAAGCATTGGCAGATTGATGCAGCCGTTGACCTGGCCAAGGACAAAGATAAAGTCACGTTGTCTATGGTTTATCAGTTCTAACAGCTGTACATTGAATTTAGATACTCCAAGTGAGGTTGATAGTGTTAGTGAAAAGTCATAAGATAGAGAGGGATCTAACTGTTGTATCAAGAGATCTAATGGCTGCCTTGCGAGATAAGCAAAGGCAACTGATAACAAGTAAGGCGATCGTAACACTATTAACCTCTGCCTTTCTCTTCTGCGGGGTATTTGCGTTTAACGTACATGCCGGCTCTGTTGCAGCGCTAAGGACGTACGAAAAGGGCGTTGACGCCCTGCAGGAGGGTAACTGTAACCGCTCCGTAGTGTACTTTAAAAAGGCAGTAGAGATAGACCCTGTGGATAAGACCCTCAGAATCGGGATGTTTGACTTCGTATATGCCCCTAACACCAAATTAAAGGATTCAGAGAAGAGATGTACGTCACCAGGGGGTTCGCCGCTGAACCTGCCAGCGAGACAGTCAGCGACAGATCCTTTGGTATTACCAACTCCGCCTCCTACAACACCTAGTGATCGTACACAGCAAGGGGTTGTGCTTAAAAAGGAACTCCCTGCTGGCAGGGAGCAGCCTGTGAAGGGTACTTTTGATGGGAACTTAGGGATTACCCTGGACGGTCAATCTTTAACCATAGAAAAAGACGGCTCTTTTTCAGCCGTGCTCACCCTGAAGCACGGAAAAGACAGCATCTTGCTGGAGGCACAGAGGGGCGCTGCAAAAGAAAAATCGCTTAATCCACTATTGCCAACACCACCTGCTCCAGAGGTGGCTACAAAGAGCCTTTCTGTCTCATTGCCCCTAACCACACTTGGTCTGTCAGCAGAGACAGCAGCCAAGCTCAATCACACACACGGCACGTTATCTGTCAGTGGAGACGTAACCTACGCCGGCATAGAGAGAAGCGAGGTGCTGGTTACTATCAACAAGGCCGTACTGTCTCTTGGTACCGATATAAACATAGAATCCCATTTGCCAATATCTGTTAGACTAAGGTTTTGAAGAGTAAACTTGTTATTTATAGATTGACTGCACTCATTACTAATATCACTAAGATTGCGCTCCTTATACCAGTTGTTTTTTTTATAATATCGTCGTTTAATTTTTCTAAAAAGCAGATTATCCTTTTAGGCGTATCAGAGGCAAAGGCAGAGAAGTGCAAGACCATTGGCATGTTTACAACGTGCGAACCCTCGCCTACGCAGCCGCCGACACCAGAACCAACGCCTAGACCAACTTCAAGACCGACTCCAGAACCTACATCTCCCCCTACGCCAAGACCGACGCTTGCTCCAACACCAGAGCCAACATATAGACCGACTCCTATGCCAACTCCAAGACCAACTCCAGAACCTACACCTCCCCCTACGCCAAGACCGACGCTTGCTCCAACACCAGAACCAACGCCTATACGCACACCTGAGCCAACACCAAAACATACGCCCAAGCCAACGCTTAAGCCAACCCCTGTGCCAACACCCAAACCAACGCCAGTACCGACACCAAAACCAACAGTTACGCCGACACCTGTACCGACTCCAAAGCCTACGCCTAAACCAACGCCAGTACCTACGCCAACACCAACGCCAAAGCCCACAGCTACTCCCACACCGAAGCCAACACCAGCGCCTAATTTGTCGTTGATCCTGACCACGCCCGATGAGACACAGCATGAGGTTGCTTACCAGATCAGTAACCTGACAATAACCGGTAAGGCCGATGGAGGGTCTGGTAAACTCAGTCTTAAGATAGAAAACCATGACGTACCTGTAAATGCTGATGGCAGCTTCTCAACTAATGCGCCTCTGAGGGTCGGAAAGAATACTATCAAGGTTGACCTGAGCGATGCCTCTGGAAAGCGTTTGAGTAAATCGATTACGATTGAAAGAAAGACACTGCCACCCTTAAGGTTCACCGTTACAGGCGTTACTGAGACCCTTAGCACAACGGATGAGACGGTTAACATAAATGGCAGCGTCTATGCAGAAGGATTGCGCACAGAGGTAAGCGTAAACGACACCCCTGTTCAGACAGATAGTGAAGGAAATTTCAAGCAAACGGTAAACTTAAGCATCGGCAAAAACAAGATAATAGTAACTGCGAAAGACGCCTCCGGACGCATTGATAACAAGACCTTCATAGTAACAAGAAAAGAAAAAACACCGCCAAAGATTTCGCTTGAATTCCCCAATGAGGATAAAAAGACACTACGCTCAAAACCTGATGGAACAACCCTTAAGGGCAAGATCGCAGGAGGCGTAGGTCAGCTTGCCTTAACCATCGACAAACGTAACGTCAATGTCAACAACGATGGTTCATTCTCAGCGCCGTTAAGCCTCAAACCAGGCAAAAATATTATCGACCTAGAGGTAGTAGACGCCGCAGGCAACCGGGATAAACAATCCTGGATCATCTATAACAACATCGTAGGAAAATAAATAAAGAAGGGGGGGCACCCCTCCCTTTGACCCCGTTAAAGTTCAACTTTTTTGGATGCAGTTTAGTATGACATATACAGCCTAAAAACGCCAATTGTTGTCTTTCTCGCGAAAGCGGGAATCCATCTTCAAAACCATATTATACTAAGTTGCATTCAAAGAGGTATCTTATGTTTCAGAATGTAAGATGTTGTATTATAATGGGGTCAAGGGGACTGGTCCCCTTGCAGATGGGTCTGAGGGGAGACAGAGTCTCCCCTTCTATACCAATACTGGTATGAACGCAACTTGGTATTAAACGCCTTTTAAGGAAAACTGCAAAAAACTGAATAAATTTACCGTGAGTTTTTCTTATGCACCTCCTTTAAATTATGTTATAATCAGGTATGAGACAAACGGTTATAACAATTTTAGTATTGGCAGGTGTCTTAATAACGGCCAATATCTCCGCACAGGCCAGGGACATCCCCTATACGCAGGAAGACAGGGAAAGGATTATAAGACTCGAAGAAGGGCAAAAGGCCATAATGCAGCGAATAGACGGAACTGATAAACGCATCGATGGCTTGGATAAACGCATCGATGGCTTGGATAAACGCATTGATAGCTTGGAATTTTCGCTAAATAAGCGAATAGACGAGTTGAGAGCTGATATGAAAAGTATGAAAGCAGAGATAATGACGCTAATGCTCTGGGGTTTTGGAATACTGTTTGGTGGTATGGGACTTTTAATGGGGTTTGTATTATGGGACAGACATACAGCCCTCGCACCTGCCATACGAAAAACCAAGGAAGTCGATGAACGATCTGAGTTGCTTGTTAAAGTTCTTAAGGAAGTGGCTGCAAAAAACCATGACGTCAAAGAAGCACTTAAACACGCTGGACTCCTGTAACAACCTTATTGATGGCAAGGTACAGTTTACTGCATCCTGTCTGTACCCATTGCAAAACTCACATCAAATTTAATATAATCCAATCTCAATAGCAGCAGAAATCTTAAAATGAGGAAGGCGTCATATGATTAGATCTGAAAAAATAAAAGATATACTTCATGCAACAGATGTACAGTCGTTAAAATTCTCCTTCTTAACACATCTGAAATACTCCCTGGCCAAGGACGAGTACTCAGCCACAAAACGGGACTTCTACAAGGCGCTGTCCCTCACGATAAGGGACCGCTTGGTTGAAAAATGGATAAGCACCCAACAAACCTACTACAACGTAGATACTAAGAGGGTCTACTACCTCTCCTTGGAGTTCTTAACTGGCAGGTCGTTGGGTAATGCCCTTATATGCCTCGATCTCTATGATAAGATTGAAAAGGCCCTAAACGAGCTCGGCTATGACCTGGAGGAGTTAAGAGAGTTAGAGTGGGATGCAGGGCTTGGCAACGGCGGCCTTGGAAGGCTTGCCGCATGTTTTATGGACTCTATGGCAACCCTACAACTGCCGGGCTATGGATACGGAATCCGCTATGAATATGGTATATTTGTTCAAAAGATCAAGAACGGTTATCAAGTAGAGACGCCTGATAACTGGCTGCGCTATGGCAATGCCTGGGAGATAGAGAGGCCGGAAAACCTCTATATAATCAACTACTACGGCAATGTCAAACCCTACTATGATAACAACGGGTTTCTGAGACACGAATGGGTCAACACACAAGATGTTGTGGCCATAGCCTACGACAGCCCCATACCAGGATACGCAAACAACACCGTTAACACGCTCAGGCTCTGGGGCGCTAAGTCTACACGCGAATTTGACCTGAATTACTTCCAACACGGCGACTACGACAAGGCCGTCTCCGATAAGGTATTTACAGAGACCATATCAAAGGTTCTCTACCCTAACGACAACGTATTTGAAGGCAAGGAGCTGCGACTAAAACAGGAGTACTTCTTTGTCTCTGCAACACTCCAGGATATCATAAGACGATACAAAAAGAACTTCCCAGATAGAGCAGACTTTAGGGATTTCCCAAAAAAAGTGGTGATCCAATTAAACGACACCCATCCAGCCATCGCCATTGCAGAACTTATGCGCGTCCTCGTTGACATAGAGTGCATTGGATGGGATAGGGCATGGGAGATAACCTCGAACTCCTTTGCCTACACCAACCACACCATCATGCAGGAGGCCCTCGAACGCTGGCCTGTGCATCTGATGGAGCGGGTCCTGCCTAGACACTTACAGATCATCTACGAAATCAACCAGCGCTTCCTCGACTCAGTCAGCGCAAGGTATCCAGGGGACGATGGTAGATTAAGAAGGATGTCCATCATCGAGGAAGGCGATGAGAAAAAGGTACGCATGGCCAACCTGTCGATCGTCGGCAGTTTATCAGTCAACGGCGTCAGCGCCCTGCACTCTGAGATCCTCAAACTCGACCTGTTTAAAGACTTCTATGAGCTGTGGCCTCATAAGTTCAACAACAAGACAAACGGTATCACACAGCGGCGCTTTTTGGCGTTGTGCAATATAGAATTAGCAAGACTCATAACCGGACACATTGGCGACGGGTGGATCATAAACCTTAAGGACCTAAAAAAGCTCATACCGCTTAGCAATGATAAAGACTTCCTGAAACGGTGGCATGAGATCAAACAAAGAAATAAACGACACCTTGCCGTATGTATCATGGATCATCAAGGTATTAGCGTCAATCCAAACTCAATCTTTGACTGCCAGCTCAAGAGAATCCACGAGTACAAGCGGCAGTTGCTAAACGCTATGCACGTCATATACATGTATAATAGGATAAAGGCCAATCCAAGTTGTAGTTTCGTCCCCAGAACCGTGATCTTTGCTGGTAAGGCAGCCCCCGGATATTATATGGCCAAACTTATCATAAAACTCATAAACTCCATAGCAGAGGTGGTCAACGACGACCCTGCTGTTGGTGACAAATTAAAGGTTGTTTTTATAGAAAACTACTCCGTGACGGTTGCAGAAAAGCTGTTACCAGCCGCCGATCTTTCTGAACAGATATCCACGGCCGGTACTGAGGCCTCAGGCACTGGCAATATGAAGTTTGCCCTCAATGGCGCCCTCACCATTGGGACGCTAGATGGGGCCAATATTGAGATAAGACAGGAGGTAGGAAAGGACAACTTCTTCAACTTTGGTCTGACATCCGAACAGATAGATGGAATAAAGAAGAGCGGCTATAATCCAAAGCACTACTATGATACTAACCCGCAGCTCAGGGAGGTCATAGACATGATAAGAGGCGGTTTCTTTAACCCATCACAGCCAGACCTCTTTAGGGACATCGTCGATTCTCTCCTGTATCACGGTGATAGATTCTTCTTGCTTGCAGATTTTGGCCATTACGTTGAGTGTCAAAATAAGGTCAGCGAGACATATGCAGACTGGGGGAAATGGACAAAGATGTCTGTCTTAAACGTGGCCTCGATGGGTTATTTCTCAAGCGATAGAACCATTGAAGAGTACTCCCGTGAGATATGGAATGTTAAACCGGTGCCTATAAATGTGTCGGGCAGCGGTGGAGAACAGGATTAATATTGTATGAATAACGAACATGTCTTAAAGATATCCCATGAGCTATCCGTCAAAGAGTGGCAGGTGGCGGCGACTGTCGCACTGCTTGATGAGGGGGCCACGGTGCCGTTTATATCGAGGTACAGGAAGGAGGTCACCGGCTCCCTAGACGAGGTGGCAATCACGGCGGTTCGCGACAGAACCGAACAGCTAAGGGAATTGGATAAGCGGCGGGAGGCGATCTTAAAGTCCCTTCAGGAGAGAGGAAAACTCACAGAGGAACTAAAAGAGAAGATACTCAAGGCCGAGACGATGGCCGTCTTAGAGGATATATACCTGCCCTATCGACCCAAGCGCCGCACGCGGGCAACCATTGCAAGAGAAAAAGGGCTTGAGCCATTGGCACAGCGCATCTTCGCTCAAGATGGCATAGACCCGCAGGTTGAGGCTATGGGCTACGTCGATACGGACAAGGGCGTTAAGGATGTAGAGGAGGCCCTTGCCGGGGCGCGGGATATCATCGCTGAGTGGGTAAACGAAGACCAGGCAGGACGCGCAAAGATGCGTGAGCTGTTTGAGAACAAGGGCACGTTCAGGGCAAAGTCTGTCTCAGACGACGAGGAAGAGGCCCTTAAGTACAAGGACTACTTTGATTGGGAAGAGCCGGTGCCTAGTGCGCCCTCTCACCGGATACTGGCCTTAAGGCGAGGTGAGAAGGAAGGGTTTTTGTCGCTTCGCACGTTGCCGCCAGAGGAAGATGCCTTCATAATCCTAAACTCACTCTTTGTAAAGGGCGATGGCGCCGACTCTCAACAGGTAAAGATGGCGGTGCATGATAGCTACAAGAGGCTCTTGTCTGTTTCTATGGAGACGGAGATACGACTGACCACAAAGAAGCGTGCCGATGAGGAGGCCATAAAGGTCTTTGCCGAGAACCTGCGACAACTCTTGTTGGCTCCCCCGCTGGGTCAAAAGAACGTCCTTGCCATAGACCCGGGTTTTCGCACTGGCTGTAAGATTGTCTGCCTAGATATGCAGGGCAAGTTGCTATATTCAGATGCCGTATATCCGTTTCAGTCTGAAAGGCAGGTGGCAGAGGCCGCTGAGAAGCTCAAATCGCTCTGCGCTAAGTTCGACATAAACGCAATCGCTATAGGTAATGGCACGGCAAGCAGAGAGACAGAGGGATTTGTAAGGTCCCTGGCGCTGCCTGAGTCTATTCAGATCGTGTTGGTCAACGAGAGTGGGGCGTCCGTGTACTCTGCATCGGAGGTGGCGCGTGAGGAGTTCCCTGATCATGATGTTACGGTCAGGGGGGCGGTGTCTATAGGCAGGCGGCTAATGGATCCGTTGGCGGAGCTGGTCAAGATAGACCCCAAATCCATCGGTGTTGGTCAGTACCAGCATGACGTGGATCAGGGCGCCTTAAAGCACAGCCTCGACGACGTCGTCGTCAGTTGTGTAAATGCCGTTGGTGTGGAGGTCAACATGGCAAGCAAGCAGCTCTTGACCTACGTCTCTGGACTGGGTCCCCAGCTTGCTGCGAGGATTGTTGATTACAGGCAAACTTATGGGCCGTTTCAGTCAAGGGATGAGCTTAGAAAGGTTCCCAAGCTCGGTCCGAAGGCATTTGAACAGGCGGCTGGCTTTTTGCGCATCAGGGAGGCCAAAAACCCCCTTGATGCCAGCGCCGTACACCCTGAGAGTTATCCGATCGTCTACACAATAGCAGATGACCTCAAGTGTTCCGTAACCGATCTGATCCACAACTCGGATATACACAAGCTGGTAGACATCAGAAAGTACGTTACGGATACCGTGGGCGTGCCGACGTTGACTGATATCCTTGGGGAGTTGGCTAAGCCAGGGCGAGACCCGCGGCAGAGGTTTGAGTCCATAAGGTTCCTTGACGGGGTTAATACGATTGAGGATGTAAAGGCTGGTATGAAGCTGCCGGGGATAATTACAAACATCACGGCTTTTGGGGTGTTTGTGGACATCGGCGTCCATCAGGATGGTCTAGTACACATCAGTCAGCTTGCGGATCGGTACGTAAAAAACCCCACCGATGTGGTCAAGGTACAGCAAAAGGTCAGTGTAACCGTGCTGGAAGTAGACGTCAAGAGGAAAAGGATATCGCTGTCAATGAAGAATCAGAAGGGATAGAGAAGAAGAGAAGGGGGAACTCTGCTCCCCCTCAGACCCACTCGCAAGGGGACCAGTCCCCTTGACCCCGTAATGCTCAATCCTAATATTTATGTTAAGCCAAGAACTTATTCACAAGCATTTTTATGCGCAATACAGCTGATTATTACTTAGTGATTTTAATTATAGTCGTTTAGCAAATAGCTGAGATAGTTCTTTGCTTGTTATAAAAGGCGACTGACCTCGTTCAATTCCTTTACCACGAATGCATAGCAAATCACCTTTTCCTAACAGGGCTTCAGCGCCTCCTTCATTTATTATTATCTGTGAGTATAACGGTTTTGTAACCCTGAGGCATATCTTAAGTGGGAGGTTTGCCCTTATTAACCCGGTGACAATCTCCTTGACGGGATGTTGTGTGGTCAATACGAGGTGGATACCAGCGGCTCGACCTTTTTGTGCCAGTTTTATTATCAGGTTTTCAAATAATTTTTTCTTGTCCTTAGTCAATGTCAGTATAATATCGCCAAATTCATCTATGATGATTATATGGAACGGGATATCCTCTTTTCCAGCCTTAAAACGAGCGCTTAGACAATCAAGCCCCTCTAAAGCAAATTGTTTAAAGCGTGACTCCATATCCTCAACTGTCTTTTCAAGGCATACAATAGTTGAACTGCCATAGTCATCTTCATTTTCTGCTTGATATTGACACTTCGCTGCTTCAAACTCTTTTGCTGCAAATGTGACCTTTTTGGGGTCAATGATCATGAGCTTCAGGCTGTGTGGTTTGTTTTTGGCGATTAACGATGCAACCATCGACTTGAGAAACTCGCTTTTTCCGCTGCCGGATGTTCCAGCCACAATGGCATGACACATGTTTGGGTCGGCAAAGTCGGCAATAATGACCTTGTTATCAATCCCGATGCCTACAGGGAAGGAGACGGGACTTTTATCTACCAGATATTCAGGTGTATTTACGATATCTCTCCAGGGAACTGTATCGGGTCTTTCCTTTGGTATATCTATAGTTACAAAGCCCCCTGACTCGCTGATCAGAGGTGCGTGACTCAGAGCGAGACGCACTTTTAGGTCCTTTGCAAGCCCTGCCAGTTTTGCAATCTTTAAACCGCTGGCGGGTATCAACTTATAACGAACCAACTGTGGTGCTTCCACTTTACCAATGACCTCAACGGATAACTTAAATTGCTCGTAAAACCTCTTAATGTCATCGGAGAGGTCTATGGTCTCGCTGGCCAATTCACAAAGGACGGGGGCGACGATTTCGGTGAATATGCTGTCAAGTTCATCGGCGTTAAAGGAGACTTTATCAAGTTTGGGCAGATAGTATTCGATTGTTCCGTGAAACTTTATAGCAGGGTTAGTCATGGTCAGGAGCCTTGCATACACGGCAATCTGGAGCATATCGTGTTTCATGTTGTCGCCCCTTGAGAGTTTATAGTCTACGATCTCGAGTTGGTTTTGAGGGTGGGTTCTTACGGCGTCTATTTTTCCTGAGACAAAGATAGAATTAGCGCCAAAAGGAAAGTGCACATCTTTTACATAGGCCTCTTTTGCCAAAAACACATCCTGCCATGATTTAAAGCCTTCAGTTCTATTTCGCAGGTCTACAAGATGGTCACAAAACGACATCAGGCACTGGCTGAGGTGATATGCTGATTCTACTTGTCCTTCTCCAAGGATTTCATTTAGTATTTTCACCGCAAATCGTTCATACATCTCACCCCATAGTCTGTTGCCATCGTTTAGCTCAACGGTGGCCTTCTTGTTTTTCGCTTCAATAAGGCAGTCCACAAAGTCCGCTACTATCTTGTGAAAGGCTGTTCCCTTTACAGGAAAAGGGCCACCCCCCTTGGTGCAGTCAGTAGAGGGCTTGTTGCCCTTCAACCATTCATTGCGCCACTTGACATCGAGGCATGCACATTTTAACTCACTGACACTTATAGTCTTTACTGCCATTGGAGCACCGTTATTGTTGGCCCCCTAGTAATCCTTATTTGTGTGATCTGTCTACAGGAAGACAGACACACCTCATTGGTAATTGGTCCGACAACGTCCGTTAGCTCTAGCATCGACAGTTGATTAACAAGGTCATCTATGCTCTGCATTTTTTTGATGCTCATAATTTCAATAATCGCCTTGATCAAATTGACACTTGGCGGTAATAGAGGCGGCGGTGGAGCAATCTCAATAAAGGGCGGCGGTTTCATTATTTCTTCCCAGAAGAAACCAAGTTTTGCAAAGATAAACTTTAGAACTACATCAGGTTCAAATGGTGGAACATCCCCTGCACAAGAGTCATTGTAGAGGGTGTGAGCTGCATACAGTTTCGCGATTTTTTCGATATCTTCTAATTCGATTATATGTAGAAATCTTTCTTTAGCTGCATTAATAGCTACGCCTATCTGCCTCCAGCCTGGAATTGGTATTCTAGGTAAATCTGGCGTTATTCGAAACATCACAATCTTTGTATTATTATTATGACCAAAAAGACGGTTTGCTTCATTCGCGATTCCATTCCATGTGGAATGATGCTTACCTGCTTCAAAACCGAAATAAAACCGTCTCTTTTCTAAAACCTGTCTCTCTTTTAAAACCCAATGTAAGGTCAACCACGGCCTCTGACCTTTATATTCACTGATTGTGAGACCTGTAAGACCGCTTGCGGCTTCTTTAACTAACCAGTAAAAAGTCTCTGGCAAGAATACAATGGGTTTTTGCTTTTCTTTTTCAACATAGTTATCATACAGCTTTTCTATACATGGTTCGGGTAATGGTGGCAAGCCTTCTATCTCTATCCAACGATTACTACATTCAATCAATATCTTTCTTACGCATATTTCACTCTCGTCTTTAAACAAGCTTTTTAAAAAATTACCATTGTCACCAAAGACAGCCTTTCTATCTTCACAGTTTGCTTCTTTTAATCTTTTATCGATAAGCTCTCCTGCTTGTTCTCTTCCCATCCCTTGCAGAAGTATAGGTGGATTGCTCAATCGCTGAAGATTAGCATCATCCATTTTATCTTTGATCCTATTTTCCCAGGTTGGCTTTATTGCTGTAACTACTGTCATATGATTATAGAAGTAATCCACCAACTGTTGTATTAAAGTACCTAGCGATCTCACAAGGTTTTCGTCTTTAGCGTATATTTCAGTCTGGTCTATGCAAAAAACAAATGGTCTAAAAAACCTTGCAATTTCACAAAAGTCTTTAATTCTCGATTTACATAGTTCGTTAATGTCTACGTCTTCTATATTATTGTCAGATATTTTTATATCGATCTTATCAGCCTCATCCTTGTCAAACATCCCACCTATAAGCCAGTCTATGCAGTTCTTTCTCACATTATAATTTCCTGTATAATAAGTATAAGTGAAAAGCACCCTCAGCCAATTAAAGGCAGAATCACTTAAAACGATACTATGTTCTTCTATTTGCCCACAGAAAATTTCTTCCAATGTCGTAATATTTTCCTTAACCCATGCAAGCAGTACTTTTGATTTTTCATTTTTTTCATATGGAATACTCTTTAGTTCATTAAAAGAAATTGGTATGTCTTCTTTTTTTATTAATTTATCCTTTACCCCATAAGATATCAATTTCTCTAAAATACCAAGGGTAAAGGCCTCAAGTTGTTGATAGTTATTTTCATTATCATGCTTACCATCAATTTTATCTGGTAAACGCAGTTCTTGTACAATCCTAAGCAATAGGGATTGCCAAAACATCCTTGCACTTTCAAAAGGGGTTATATAAATCAGGGTTGCCTTCTGGTTTAATTTTTTAAACAACCGGCCAATTAAATGAGACTTCCCAAAGCCAGGGGCGGGGGATACGACTAACTGCGCATGAGTAAGCCTTTTTTTGTCTGGTTCAGACTCACCATCTAATTCATTAAACTTCTTAATAAGTTCAATTAATGCGTGATCATTAAGCCCGGAGATACTCTGTTCAATGCTGCGAGGTTGATTAACTATATTTTTCCAAATGGATTAGGCATTATTATCTTGTCCTCTCTATGTCTTAACTTAGCCTTTGTACTTTACTTGAAGTCGTAGTGTGCCTTTAAGATTAATTGCAGCGGCACGGGCTTCTTCAGAAGAATCAGACCAAACACCTTCATTTAATACCGCATTACCCAACCGGCTCTCTTCTAATAGTATCTTTTCAAGTTGCTCCCTGGTGGTAGAAAGCTCCTTTATCAATTTATATAACTCCACGTATTCGAAATTACTCTCATCCCTGAGTTTTTTGTATGCCGTTAGCACCTGCTCTTTGGTCAGCACCTGTTTGTTTGTTACTGGCTCTGGCTGCTTAATCGAGGAGACATGCAGATAAAGAGTACTCCTACCGTGTTTTAACTCTAAGAGCTTACCATCTTCTACCAGCCGCTTAATAGCCGCTTGTGCATCATTGCGGATTTTTCCTGCCGGCAGAGCCTTCATTTTTTCAATCATAGTTTTGCTAAACAACAACTTGGGTTTAGCTGAGGTCTCTCTATCAATTATCTTATAAGCACGTTCCAGGATATTGCTAAATTCCTTTAAAACAGAGCCTCTTGCAAAACTCCTAAACGAAAGAAGTTTTAGCTCTCCTTATGATAAAATAAGTTTCCCAAACTTAAATCGATAAGGAGAGCATCATGTTAAGAGAGAGTATATCATGGTTATTAGGAAAAATTCAACGTGTATTGTTTCCAGAGTTAGAGGAAATATGTACCGACCCCATAACCGAAAGACAAAGGCATTTGATTACAATCCTGGAGATAGTTCAAATAGAAAAGTATATGTGGTGGGTAGACAGTCAATGTATAGGGCGTAAGCTCAAGGAGAGGTATGCAATAGGCAGGGCTTTTGTAAGCAAATCTGTCTATAATTATCCTACGACAAGTCTATTGATAGAATCTCTAAAAACAATGCCAAACCTTAGAAAGATATGTGGATTTGATAGAATACAAGATATACCGTCAGAATCAACATTCTCACGGGCTTTTGCCGAATATGCGACATATGGTATAGGAGATAAAGTACATGAAGCGTTAGTTAAGGATCATTTAAGTGAAGAACTGATTGGACATGTATCAACGGATTCTACAGCAATAGAGGGCAACGAGAAGCCACAAAAAAAGGAAAGAGAAACGATAGAGAAGAAAGAGCCGAAAAAACTTGGTAGACCTAAAAAAGGTGAAGAGAGAGAAAAGAAAGCAGAAGAGACG
>PEAB01000054.1 GCA_002753395.1 Nitrospirae bacterium MYbinv3
CTTTTTCCAAAAAGATAGAGAACCACATTGGAGCAGTATGGTATTTTATCCATCATTATAATGCTTCCCTAGTTAGCCCTTGAACTAGTATCACTACCTTTACAGGACTACCCATTTGAATATACTTCCTCTCTCTCAAAATCAATATGTACATTAATTACCTTTTCTGCCTCTTTAAAATCAATGCACTTTACCTTCCACGGCAACTGTATATTAAGTGCCTGTTCAAATAAATTCTCTACCATTTGCATAACTCTGTCTCCTTATCTGTTTTACCCCTATTATACTATTACCCACTCACTTTGTGGAAGAACCCTTATGTCCTTGTACTTAAAGAGATTAAGAGAAACTACTTCAATTGGCCTCTCGTCTACTATGTATTATGACATTGTCAGCTTAGGCATCGTTATATAGAAAATACAGTAAACACCGTATTTACAATAGTACATACAGATACTAAAATAACATAAGCGCAGCAACGTACAATATAATGGAGGTTTTTTATGCTAAAATCAGAGCTTATTTCGGCAATTTCTATTGATACAAGTCTAAAAAAGAAGGATGTTGTGAAGGTCATAGACTCATTTGTGGAGACAGTTGCTAAGGTTTTGTCAAGAGAGGAGAAGGTTACGCTTGTTGGTTTTGGTAGTTGGAGTACAAGGCAGAGGAAGGAACGGGATGTACGCAATCCAAGAACTGGAGATATGATAACCGTTCCATCAGCAACAGTGCCTAAGTTCACACCAAGTGTTGCATTAAGAGAGGCATTAACACTAACAGAGGAAGAGTTGCCTGCGGATAAGAGGTCAAGGAGGGTTGCACATGAAAGGTAAAGGCTTGCAAAAGAACGATCAATTCACAAACGGTTGTAGTTTATGTGCCTTTGCTATGATATGTTTATCTGGTTTGCTTTGTGATTTAAAAAAGATAGAAGTAACGCCATTGTTTGGAATTGACTGCTCCCATTGGGAGCCATGTGTCTAAGGGTATATTAGATGAGAAATAACCGAGGAAAGCTGGCGTTTGCATGATATCCTTAGATGGACTGGTCTTAGGGAGGGTGTGACACCTCTGGTGCAAGACAAAACCCTCCCTTATTTTTGTAACCTAATAGCGGATAGTACAACCACTATTCTTCTACGATCTGACCCTTAAGGCCTTCCGAGGTGTAGACGCAGATGGCATCCATCTGTCCTGTGTCCGGGTAGAACATACATCTGTAGGATGCTACTTTGTTGTAGTTGTTCATTATTTGAGTCCAACCTTGCACGTAGAAACTACATTCGTCATTGAAACACGTGTAAAAGTATGGCACACACCATCCCAACCCGTCGCTTAAGTTAAACTGAGGTGGCTCGGTCTTCTTCATCTTCTGCCCACAATACGGGCAATTTGGCGCTTCAGTCAATTTCATATATCTTCTCCTTTTAAACAATTATCGTATCTTCTTTATATTTACCGTGAAAATACATTATCATGTGCGGGGGTGAATGTACCCTATTCATGTCTGTTTCATGGTAACTATACTTTTGACCTTCTGGATTCCTGCCTACGCAGGAATGACAGACTTGGCAAAACGGCTATTACTGTCATTCCCGCGAAAGCGGGAATCCATGTCTTTAAACCATAAAAGGAACTCTACCATGCTTTTTTAAGAGGATACCAATTATCATTGTTCTTCGTTAAAACATATCAGAGGTCTTCCTTCTGCGTCTTCATTAATGGAGTCTGATAGGATAAGTATCCCCTCAACGAAACCCCACATACCCCCTACCCCGGAGGTGGCTATAGTAACAATTATCTGAATTATTCCAATCGTCGTATAGCCTAGATAAAAACGATGTATCCCAAGACTTCCAAGAAATATACCATATATGCCAGCAACGGTTTTATTCCTGTATTTATATCCATCAGGTGAACTTACCTCAGTTGGAGCAATTTCAACGTCAGTAATCAAAGGCTTTCCATGAGCGTCCTTGTTTATATAACCACTCAAGATAAGAAAGCCCTCCAACATCCCCCATAATGCGCCTATTCCACAGGTTAATAAGGTTACAGCTATCTGAGCTATCCCCATTGCCGTATAGCCAAGATAAAAACGATGTATCCCAAAAGCGCCTAGGAAGACGCCATACATTGCGGCTATGGCAATGTTTTTACCTGCAACGCCAGAGCCTGTCTCTGAGGGTAACGCCTCTACATACCGTAACAACGGGTTTCCTGCCGCATCCTTTTCAAAAGATACCCCCCCCAAGAGGAGCCAGCCTTCAATAATCCCCCATAACGCGCCCAGTCCACAGGTTAATAAGGTTACTATTATCTGTACTGTACCTATCGCCTTATAGCCCAGATAAAAACGATGAACTCCAAAGGCCCCAAGTGTGACCCCATATATGCCAGCAGTAGTTCTGTTCTTATAATCTGCTGGTGGATTAACGTCCGTAGGATGTTTTTCTTTTAAGCTAAACTCCATGTTTTATACCTTACCATATAGAATTTGTTATTGTCACCTACCATAGGTTGACCAAATATATTCAGCGTTGCCAAGATACTGTTTAAATTGTATGGTTGTGTTTATAACTGTTTTGTGTCTCATTAAATGATCACAAGATTGTTTGTGTCTCATATTTAGCTTTTTATGAGACACAAACAATCTTGTGTTTCATATGTGAGACTCAAAAATATCACTGCCATCTACGATCTTTAAAAGCTGTGTATAAGCAAGATATGAGGATCTTCGACCACTACTTGGTTTGATTTCCCTCAAAATACCCTTTTCTTTTAGAACATTTAGTATTCTTGAAGCAGTTGGCTTAGGAATACCTGAATTGTTTACAAAATCACTGCTTTTAAAGACTGGTCGCCCAAAAATCCAGTATAGTGCATGAATAGAGTATTGAGAGTACGTAAGTTCAGCAAATCCTTTCTTTGTGTCATTATAAAGACTTAAAATAGCCGTTGCCTTGGTGTTATTTTTTACCGCTTGTTCCTGCACGGCCTTTAGAAAGAAGATGCACCATCCTGTCCAATCATCATTTTGTGAAACGGCACGCAGCCTTTCGTAATACTCACCCCGATTGGCCTCAAAATGAGAACTTATATAAAACATAGGACTTTGCAGCATACCTGTCTGGTGCAGAAACAGAGGGATAAGCATTCGTCCAATACGGCCATTCCCATCCAGAAAGGGATGTAATGCCTCAAATTCTGCATGTAAGACAGCCAATTGAATAAGCCGGTCAAAAACTTCTTCATGTACGTATCTTTCCCAACGACTCATTGATTCATCCAGCTTGTCTGCAGAAACTGGAACAAATGTAGCCTCGTTCATTGAGCAGCCCTTGGGACCAATCCAGTTTGGTATCTTTCTATAGATGCCTGGTGAATTATTATGACCACGCACGCTATCCATTAGTATCTTATGTGTTTCACAAATCACCCTTTGGCAAATAGGCAGCTTCTTCAACAAGTAAACAGCATGATTTAAAGCCTTTCTGTAATTCATAATCTCGTAAATATCAGCTGCCTTCTCGCTGTAGAGTTCCTTCCTGTTACCTTCTGCTTCAAACTCAAGTACTTCACCCATAGTTGCCTGAGTACCTTCTATCCTTGACGAAAGTACAGCCTCTTGCGTTGTCAGCGGACTAAGTAAGACATAGGCGTTTGGTATTGCTGACAATAACCCGTCATACCTGGCAATCTCGGCATTGGCAGGCCCTATAAATGGGATTATTCTCTCAAGATCAAATTTTGTTGGTGGAAACTTACCATAATGATAAATTACCGGTGCCATGCTATACACCATCCACATTCCACACTGCCTTTATGAAGTTCTCCTTTAACTCCTGTAATGTGCGTTTATCTTTATGTAATCCTCTGTCAGATCGCATGTAAATATCTTGGCAGTGTCTTGACCTGCCTTCATATCAATGGTTATAGTCAACTCGTTCTTTTGAAAGATCTCGCCTGCCTTCAGGTCGTTGTTTGCGCTGTAGCCGTTATTGACGACAAGGATGTCATCAAAGTAAACATCCACGATGTTTGGGTTAAACTCTACACCGGAGTAGCCAATAGCAGCCATTATCCTTCCCCAATTTGCATCGCCGCCATATATGGCAGTCTTGACCAGCAACGAGTTAGCCACAGTCCGTGCAAGCCTGTTGGCATCCTCAACTTTATTTGCACCTACGACCTTTATCGTAACGAACTTTGTGGCTCCCTCGCCATCTTTGACACACATAACAGCCAGTTCTATGAGGACTTCCTGAAGCGCCTTCTTAAACAAGTGATATTCCTGACTCAGTGCAACAACTTTGTCATTGCCAAGAAGACCGTTGGCCAGTATTAATACGGTGTCATTCGTGCTCATGTCAGCATCAACTGTAATCCTGTTGAATGAGGCATCTACAGCCTCAGTCACGGCCAATTGCAGGGCAGAATGGTCAATGTTTAGATCGGTTAGGACAAAACACAGCAGCGTGGCCATATCTGGGCTTATCATACCGGCCCCCTTGGCTATCGCTGCGATGGTTGCCGACCCTTTACCAATATCTATAACCTTAGATACGGCCTTGGGAAAGGTATCAGTGGTCATGATTGCTGAGGCAGCTTCTAATAATGTTGCATTTTTAGCGTTAGAAAACATGTCTCTCAATGCTGGCCTTATCCTTGTCATTGGCAGTTGGACACCGATTACACCGGTAGATGCTACAAGGCATTTGTCCTCAGCAATGTGCAGGTCTTCTGAAACGATGCGAGCCATTTCAGTGGCGTTATTGAGACCTTCTACGTCTGTACAGGCATTTGCGTTACCGCTGTTTATGACAATGACCTGAGCGCTGCCCCCCTTGAGCCTCTCCATATCCAAGATGACAGGGGCTGCCTTTACCACGTTTTTTGTAAACACACCGGCAGCCGTCGCCGGTACCGTTGAATATATGACGGCCAGATCTTTACGACCAGGCGCTTTTATTGCGGCCTCTGTAGTTTTGATTATAAATCCTTCAGGTAACGTATGATTTATTTCTTGCACTTAATAGTCCCCTTCAACAAAAATTTTATTCAAGATTAATAAAATGCGCCTCTCCCTTTGTGATATCCAAAAGTGCCACGGTTGACCTATTGTGGCGTGATCCGCAAGTCTCACCAGGGTTAAGGACAATAGTATGGTCAATCTGCCCCACATGGGGCCTGTGCGTGTGTCCATATATCAGAAAGTCGAACGCTGCATTTTGAGCAAGCTGATCAACGAGAAAATGCTCATGTATCATAACAAACCTCTTTTGCTCAATAATAAATTCGTAAGGCTGGGTAAAGATCTTGCCTTTTGTGACCTTGTCCATATTCAATAGACCATGATCGTTATTGCCAAAAATCCCGCAAAAATCTGCCTTCAAATCATTTAAGGCGTTAAACGATGTAACTGAGGTAAAGTCCCCCGCATGGAGAACGTGTGAAACACTGCAATCGTTAAATACCCTTATGGCCTTCTTTATATTGGTGAGGTTGTCGTGAGAATCTGACATCACGCCTATCAACATAGAGTCTATACGACCCCTGGCTCACGCTTAGGGATGTTTACTATCAACACACCGTCATAAAGCTGTGCCCTTATATTATTTATGTTGACCGTAGTGGGGAGGACGAACGATCTTGTGAACTTACCAAAACACCTCTCCATACAATGGTAAAACTCACGTTCTAAGTCTTTATTAGGTTTTCTCTCACCTTTAATAGTCAAAACTTCGTTGTCGACAGTCAAAGACACGTCGTTTTCCTTAACCCCTGGAACATCGGCCTTGATGACAAACTCCTTTTCTGTCTCATATATATCGAAGGCCGGCTGCCACGTATAGGCACGTTGAGATGCTAATTCGTTTTGCTCATCCTGGAAGAGCTTATTAAAACGCTCGTGAAAGGATATCAACTCCTCCATATCGTCCAAGTTCTTGTTGCTCATCAGATCTCCTTCAAAGTTTCATGACTGTTTGTCCAGTCCTATTATTATAACTGTACCCTTGTGTTTTTTGCTAACCACACTGATGTATAAAAATATCATGTTTTTTTATGTATATACACCAGGTAACATCTTAAGCAACTACGCCTTACATTTACGGGGTCAAGGGGACTGGTCCCCTTGTGGATGGGTCTGAGGGAGGGCAAAGCCCTCCCTTTTATATTCTTTCCTTAATATCGTATGGCATGTGTATTGCAAATATAGTTATAGGATGTTTGTAAGATTGTAAGCTTGCACTTGTAGTAGTGGTATAGGCAAATGATGCAGGAGAAAAGGTATCAGAATAGGCAAAAAGTGTCAATGCTGACAAAGTTTGGCACTGATAAAAAGCTATATACTATAGTGAGGTGCTTATGAACACGCGCAAGTTGTACGAGTTGTTGAGTGCTGGCTTAATGGATAACAACACAATTAACCTGACTTATAGATAAAGGAGGTTTGTTATGTTATTAGTACAAGGAGATGTGTTTTTGACAAAGGCACAGAACGTTCCAGAAAGGTCACACAGGGTTAAGCGGTCAAACATCGGATACGTCCTTGCAACAGAGCAGTCCACAGGGCACGTGTACGTCATTGAAGAAGAGGTAGAATTATACGAGAACCACGGCACGCTCTACGTTAAAACTGACAGACGTGTGTATCTAAAACATGACGAACACAAGGCCGTTCAGATTGATGAAGGTGTATGGGAAGTGTGTCGTGTTAGAGACTATGAGCTTTTAAGTGAAAGAGTTTGTTTCATTCTTAATTAATTAAGTCTTTCTCAGTCGTTATACTTAGGTAGATCAGCTTCAGTCTGTATCTTAATATAAAGCCTGTATCTTCTTTATATTTCATGGTAACTATACTTTTGACCTTCAGGATTCCTGCCTACACAGGAATGACAGACTTGGCAAAATGGCTATTATCGTCATTCCAGCGAAAGCGGGAATCCATGTCTTTAAACCATAAAAGGAATTCTACCATGTTTTTTTAAGAAGATACCCAAGCCTTTTGTACGTGATTACGGTGTTAAACGGACATCTCAAGTTGCTGTTGTCTATCCTTATGTGCTTATTGACTAACGCAATGTGTTTATTTTACTCTAACATTTATGTATAAGGTAAAGAGTATTCATAAGCGTTTGATCTCGAGGTTGTTCATTGGATGGATAGTCATATCTATAGCGGCTGGAACTATAGTCTTTTTTATAAAACTGGAGGAGATCGATGATTTTGTTAAAAAACTGGCCAGTGTGGAGTCAAGGTCAATCATAGACGATGAGCAGGTCTATATTTACAGTTCTGACCCACAAGACAAGGAGTATCTTACACAGATTTTGACAGAACATATAGAGAAGGGGCATTTTATAATTGTTGAGGTTTACGATAAGAACAAGGAAAAACGGGCTGAGGTGCTGTCCCCTGGCAGCGTTAAGTTGGATGAGTATCTCAAGTCAATAGAAATGAAAAAGGTGACCCGTCATTTTACTGATGAGGTTATATATAATCGGATATACTTTGAAAAGCGAATATACTTACAAGTATTTGTTCCCCTTTTTGATGACAGCTCCAAGCTGATTGGATACTTTGAGGGCGTCTATCATGTAGATGATAATACTATGGACGATATCAAAAGGATTATTCTGTTTGCCTTATTGCAGATAGTTGTAGCAGTACTAGCAACTACTATCATACTCTATCCAATAATCATGTCAATGAACAAAGACCTGATCAAGTATTCAATTGAGCTTTCAGAGGCAAACGTAGGGATACTCGAGGCATTAGGCGGCGCCATAGCCAAACGAGACAGCGACACACATAGCCATAACTACAGGGTCACTATTTATGCAGTGAGGCTTGCTGATGCCTTGGGTTTAGATTCAGAGACAATATGCAGTCTTATAAAGGGGTCGTTTCTGCACGATGCCGGCAAGATTGCCATCTCGGACAACATCCTCTTAAAACCTGACAAACTCACAGAAGAGGAATTTAGTATTATGAAAACGCACGTTAAGCACGGTGTTGACATCATTGGTAAGAACGCATGGTTGCAGGATGCGGTAGATGTTGTACATTACCATCACGAAAAGTACGATGGCACAGGATACATGTCAGCTCTCAAAGGACATGACATACCGTTAAGAGCCAGGATATTTGCCATTGTTGATGTCTTTGACGCCCTTACCTCAAAGCGTCCATACAAGGAGCCTTTTAGCTATGAAAAAACTATGGAGATCCTCAAACAGTCCCGAGGGAGTCATTTTGATCCGGAGATCCTTGATGTCTTTTTCTCTATATCAAATGACCTGTACGGGGAGATAAGCAAAGGAGACGATGCCGTCCTGATGCACACACTCGATAGACTTATTAATAAGTATTTTTGAGAGGCGTATCGTTTGTCTTGTACAGCCAGTATGACTCGTGATTGTCCCACCTGCACCAAAAGGGCTTGTTGTGGCTTGAGTGGACGAGTGTCAGGTTTAGCGCCTCAGCGTTTTCAAGTGGATAGGTTAGGAGAAACAGAGTCTTTGACATGTCGGAGAAGTTGTTTCTAGCACGTCTTAGAACCTCGTCTGTAGATAGATACATATTTGATACGAGTATCTGGTTTGTAATAAAGAATGTGTGAAACCCCTGTGTCTCAGGATACCATAGTTTTATCGCTGGCAGGTATGGCAGGATGGAGGTTGCATTGGGGCCTTGGTATGCGATAATTGTGTGTTTTGTATAACCACCGTGAATAATAAAGTTAGCCATATCCTTTCCACCGGAGAAATTGTATTGAAACTCGTCATAATAAGTCCTTGCGGCCACAGAAACGGATATAATCAGGCTTACAGTGAGCGCTGTATATGTAAATGTCCTTTTGTGGGTGTTGTATATCCACAAGATGAATAGGAGGAATACCAGGATAAAGCCATAATGTCTCATAAACCCTAAAGTCCTGTACGTAAAGACAAATAGTAGACCAACGTAAGACATGAAAAACAGAAATAATCCTGCTGGCTTTTTTACGAGATAAATCGCCTGTGTAAGTAAAAAGACGGTAAAAAATAACGAAGCCCCTATTTTTACCCAGAGACTGCTGTTGCAGGGGATAAACGTATTTGAGATGGCCACAAACATCCCTACATAATTGACAATAGGACGGGCGCCATTATCTGCTGCCGGCCTCATCTGTAAGTAAGCCATCAGTGCTGCCAATACCATAATGGAGATAGCTGCGTAGTGCATGGTTTGCGGCCTAACGTTCTTTCTAAGTTCCAACGCAAACAAGATAGTTATCGCCAGCGCTGGAAAAAAGACTAAAGCGTTTGAATTATAAAGCAACAACACAAGTGTTGCAAACAATACAGGTTTCTGAAATCGTCTATCATAAAATGCGGCTATTAGAAACAGCATTAATATACCAATGTCATAATTGCGTGCAACAACTGCATACTCGTAAGCCATAAAATAAGAAAAAATAAATAGCGCTTTAATAGACGTTGGAAATGGCGCATATTTTACAAAAACAAATACTGTAGCAACGGCTATAACTACGTGCACTATGTGCATGGTCAGATAAGGAAAACCAAGTTTGGCAAAAGGCGTCAAGATTAAGTGCCACAGGGCTGGAGTACCTTCATAACCCATCTGTCTAAGTATATCAGGGATGCTCAGGTCTCTGGTTATTAACCACGCCTGCCCCTCATCCCTCCACGGTTCGTGAATCAACACACCCATTGTTATCAGGCAAGCGTAAAGAGTCAGGATTAAGATTTGGTATCTATTTAACTCTTTTTCCATCAACCAAGAGGGCAGTTATTATGGCTTTACCATCACCTTTCAGGGAGACCTCAACGCTGAGTTTCCCCTTGTTGCGTACCGATTCTATATCCTTGCCTGCGCCCTCTTGTACAAAATAGCTCTCTATGCCATACGTAACAGTGAGTTGATCAAACGTGGTCATTTTTATCGCCTCAACGGTGCCGGTAATAGACGTCTCATAACATTTTGCAGGTGGTAATTTGTCTTCAAGTCTGTTGTAATATAAAACTCGTCCATTTACATCCAAACAAAAGGTAAAACGCCCCCCCTCTTTATTGGTTTCAAACCATGTTGGCCTTAGGTTGTGGATGCTGCCGCTGTCGTCTCTTACAGTTAGTTCGTAACGCGTGTTTGGATAATGCGATCTAACCCTGCCCTGTATGAAAAAGCCATTATCAGGGAGATTCTTATTTACGGCTGTTACTGTGTTGTAGGTGTTATCGCTGCCCATTTGGATGGAAACATATACCGGCTCACCTACTCCATAGGTCTCCTTAGTAGAGAGACTTTCAAGGTTTATAGTAGATATCGCATAGTTGAGTACTACGTAGTCGCCGCGAAACAGCGAACGAGGGTCAATGGCCTCGGTCTTTAGAATTACCCTGGTGCCTGTGCCAATCCACCACTGTTTGTAGGCAACGATGGCAGTTAACAAGAGTATCTGCAACAACACAATAGCAGCAAACCTCATTCGCATCAGTTAGCCTCCTCATTACTAAAGGCAGATACGAGCCGCCGTCTCCTCTTTTCAAGCATTATGCCACCAAACAGCAACAACATCCCGCCAATCACGAAAAACAATGACCTCGGTAAAAGCCTCCAAAAGAAATCAAAGTACCTTGCAACCACATCAAGGACAAAAAACAGCAAGCCTATGTTTACATACGGCTGGTACTGTCTTACGTATCCGATGTATATCGTTGCAACGATCCAGATGGCAAAGACTACGTTAACCCCCAAGGTCAAATAGCCTCTATTCAGAACAGCAGTATGTGATGACTTAAAAAACAATGCATTTACAATGACAAAGGCAAAGACCAACATGAGCGTACCAGTAAGTGAGACTCTTTCATAAAGCCGTTCCCTGTCCCATCCGGTTACAACGATACCAGCAGCCTGTGTTATCACAAAGACGGCAAAAATAGCTATATAAAAGACAGTATGTCCTGAGAACAACATAGAAAAAGAGATACTAAATGTCAGGATGTAGGCAGTAAAAAAGGTTGTCAACATCCCGATGATTGTGTATGGTGCAGAAAGGGCACGCAGGGTCTTAACGTCTCTGTGTATAAGGCCCATCTCCCAGAGGGTGGCTCCGGCAATAAATAACAGTGGGACGTAAACGTTAGGGTTGTAAAGGCCGTGGACGTGAAAGCTGGCCTCCATCGTCATCCAGACAATGATATCTATAAGTGTAAGCGTCAGGATGCTCTTTAGTCTTGCGATGTAAGCCAGGGGCAGCACCCCAATCCCCCACATAAGCATCCCGTTGGGGTAGTGGGAGCTTACGTTGTATATCTGGGCGATCAGAAAGATCCCTGCCCCAAAGATAATACTGCCAAGAAAGATAAGCGCACCGCCTACCTTTGGGAAGTTACCCTTTTCATAGCGCAGGAAAAAACCTGCTCCGTAAGTTATCACAAGTACGGCGTATATGAGGAAGAGTTTACCCCACGATGGTATTTTGTCCCAGTTTGAGGCAACAAAGAGTATGACCCCCACCCCAACCAGTACCGCCCCCATAATAGAAATGGTGGTAATGAATCTGTCCGAGCTCTCCGAACCTGCCCGCTCGTATCTGTTTAGGATGAGTTCCTTCTGTTCAGCGGTTATGATGCCATCCGATACCCATGTCTGAGTCTCCTTCGCCAGCCTTTCTGTAAAACCGCCTTCACTCATTAATGATGCTAACACACAAACAGCATTATGGTCAAATCTGCTGGCTTCATCGGGTGCATAAGAAAGTCGTGGGTTTGTTAAAAAAGGGAGGCTCTGCCTCCCCTTAGACCCATCCGCAAGGGGACCAGTTCCCTTGACCCCGTAAGTAATCTTATTTCACATGTTATTCTTTTGCACCCATGGAAATGTAAGTCAAAAACTTTTCTTTTGAAAATGTTAAAATATAAGTCTATGGAAAGTATAGAAACATTAACAGGAGGTGGACGTGCCCAAGAAAAACTATTTCTTTACGTCAGAGTCTGTAACAGAAGGGCATCCGGATAAAGTATCCGACCAGATATCAGATGCTATTCTAGATTCGATAATTGTAAACGACCCATATGCAAGGGTTGCCTGTGAGACCCTTGTAACTACAGGGTTGGCCTTTATCGCAGGTGAGATCACAACCAATTGCTACGTCGATATCCCCAGCATAGTCAGAGCTACTATAAGGGATATCGGATATACGAGGGCCAAGTATGGTTTTGACTACGAAACATGTTCCGTAATTACGGCTATACACGAGCAGTCGCCCGACATTGCAATGGGAGTTGACCCAGGCGGGGCAGGCGATCAGGGTTTGATGTTTGGTTACGCATGTGATGAAACTGAGGAGTTGATGCCTATGAGCATTATGCTTGCCCATAAGCTCGCTATGAAACTTGCCGAGATACGTAAAAACGAGATTCTGACGTATCTCAGACCAGATGGCAAGACTCAGGTCACAGTTGAGTACAGGGACGGTAGACCATATCGAATTGACACCATCGTGGTATCCACACAGCACAGTCAAAGCGTTAAATTGAAGGAACTCAAAGAGGACATAATCGAAAAGGTCATCAAACCGGTAGTTCCAAGCAATCTGCTCGACGAGGAAAACGTCATATACCACGTAAACCCAACCGGCAGGTTCGTTACAGGCGGCCCCATGGGCGATACAGGGTTAACCGGCAGGAAGATAATCGTTGACAGCTACGGAGGCGTTGGCAGACACGGTGGTGGCTGCTTCTCCGGTAAGGACCCAACGAAGGTTGACCGCTCAGGTGCTTACATGGCCAGATACATAGCAAAAAACATAATTGCAGCAGGCATCGCCGAGCGGGTTGAGGTGCAGATAGCATACGCCATTGGTGTTGCACAACCATTGTCTATCCTTGCTGATACCTCTGGTACAGGTAAGATACCTAACGATCAGATCGTAAAACTCATTAGAGATCACTTCGACCTGACTCCAAAAGGTATCATAGAGAAGTTAAACCTTCGCCGCCCTATATTTAAACAGACGGCAGCCTACGGACACTTTGGAAGAACCGGTAAGGACTTTACCTGGGAACAAACTGACATGGCCGATATACTCAGAAAAGAAGCCGGACTATAGGAGGAACAAGACTTTGGTAGAACACGACGTTAAGGATATCAATCTGGCTGATGATGGCCGCCTCAGGATCGAGTGGGCCGAGATGGAGATGCCGGTCTTAAGGAGCATCAAGGAACGCTTTAAAAAGGAGCAGCCACTTAAAGGGATCCGTCTGGCCGCATGTCTGCACGTTACAACAGAGACGGCCAGTCTGATGGAGACTCTCAAGGCTGGCGGGGCAGAGGTAGCCCTTTGTGCCTCCAACCCCCTCAGCACTCAAGATGACGTTGCAGCCAGCCTCGTCAAATACTCCGACATACCGGTGTATGCCATCAAGGGCGAGGACAACGACACTTACTACCGCCATATAATAAACATTCTGTCGTTTAAGCCCCACATCACTATGGATGACGGAGCCGACCTGGTCTCCACCATTCACAAGGAAAAGAGAGAACTCCTCTCCGATATAGTCGCCGGTACCGAGGAGACCACCACGGGTGTGATAAGACTCAAGGCGATGGCTGACAAAGGCGTCCTGTCATACCCCATCATAGCCGTAAACGACGCATACACAAAGCACCTGTTTGACAATCGCTACGGCACGGGACAGAGCACCATGGACGGTATACTGAGGGCGACCAACAGGCTTATAGCCGGCTCCGTGTTTGTGGTAAGCGGCTACGGCTGGTGCGGCAGGGGTGTGGCGATGAGGGCTAAAGGGATGGGCGCCCGCGTTATTATCACCGAGATCGATCCATTAAAGGCACTTGAGGCAACGATGGACGGCTTTGACGTATTGCCCGTTGTAGAGGCCTCGAAGATCGGAAACATCTTTGTCACGGTTACCGGTAACGTCAGTGTCATACACAAGGAGTGCTTCAGTGTCATGAAGGACGGAGCTATCGTGTGTAACTCCGGCCACTTTAATGTGGAACTGGCCCTTGAAGACCTGAGCGCCATGGCCGTTAAAAGGCGTATCATCAGGCCGTTTGTCGAGGAGTTTCAGCTCAAGGACGGCAGGAGGATATACGTCTTGGGCGAGGGGCGTCTCATCAATCTGGCCTCCGCCGAGGGGCATCCGTCATCCGTCATGGACATGAGCTTTGCTAACCAGGCGTTGTGTTCTGAGTACGCCGTGAAAAACCACAAGGGGATGAAGAACATCGTCTACAGCGTCCCCGTCGATATCGACAAGGAGATCGCCAGACTGAAGTTAAACGCTATGGGCATCAAGATAGATGACCTCACAGAAGAACAGAAAAAGTACCTCAATAGCTGGGAATCAGGGACATAAAAAGAAAAGAAAAGATAAAGAAGGGGAGGCTTTGCCTCCCCTTCTAAAAACATTAGTTATGATGAAAATACATAAGGTTGAGATTTTTAATTACCGGTGTCATAAAAGTACGAGTGTTAAAATGGGCGATGTTAATATTCTGATAGGTCAGAATAATACAGGTAAGACATCGTTCTTGCAGGCGTTGAATTTAGCAATAGGATATAAAAGAAATGAACTCTCAGAGGATGACTATCATGCAGAAGGTGATATCTACGATCCTAAAAGTTCAAGTCCTATTAAAGTCATTGTTGAGTTTAGAGAACAAAAAGACAATAGATTCTCTGACAACGTTATTAGTGTATTTGATAAGGCAATACAATTTGATGAGTCGTCATCTGAGAAACCTGAAGATGAACCAATAAAATTCTTTAAGATTTGTTACGAACATTATTATGATAATAGAAGGGATAAATTTACTGAGGCACGTTATTTTGTTGACAGCGAAAATATAAAATTATCTGTAAAAGATTCAATAGTAACAAAGGATCATCTGTCTTTTTTCCCATTTTTTTATATAGAGTCTTTGAGAGATATCAGAAAAGAGATAAATAATAAGGGTTCTTTTTTAGGTAAAATAAAATCGTCTATTAGTTATACGGATATAGAGGCTGAAATCAGCAGTCTTCTGAGTAGCGTAAATGATCTGTTGATTAAGAATAATAATACATTAGGTAAGCTCTTAGAAAAATTAAAAGAACTTGGAGATACCATTAGGGGCACCTCTGATACTATTTCACTTGATGCTTTTAAAAGAAGAAGCTGGGAGTTGCTAGATGGTTTAGATATTTATCTTAAGATAGCAAAAACCAATTTAACACTGCCAGTTTCTAAACATGGTGCAGGAACTCAAAATGTAGTTATACTCCTCATATTCTCTGCCTTTTTAGATACAATGTTAACAAAAGTAGTAGATAATACTGAAGCCACACCGATTATTGGAATAGAAGAACCTGAGGCACATGTATTTCCACAAGCACAAAGAGCAATGTTTCATCAAATATCAAGAATGAATGGACAAAAAATCATCAGTACACATTCTCCTTATATTGCTGACCAGGCTGATATCTACGACTACACGATTTTTACATTAATTAATGGAAAAACAGAATTAAAAAAGATCCCTTATTTTAAAAAGGCATTTAAATATAGGCCAGGTTTGCCGCAAAAAGCGTACGAGAACTACAAATATCTCGACCATAAGGAAGAGATTATGATCAAGAGATATCTGAAATTCCGCAACATAGAACTGTTTTTTTCTTCTTTGTTTGTCTTATGCGAAGGAGACAGCGAAAAAATACTTATAGATCATCTATTCCCATATTATTTTGACAAGTATGCAGGTCAACTTGGGATTTCAATTATATCCTGCGACGGACAAATCTATTCGCCATTCCTAAAAATTGCACATGATGATGCCTTTAAACTTAAATGGATAATCTTCTCGGATGGTGAGTCTGAAACAAGAAAATCGGTAGAAAGACAAATTAACAGGGCTGGGTATGATTATGATTCGGAGTTAAAGAATAATCATATTTATTTTCTTCCAGATGCTCAGGATTTAGAAAAATATTACACAACTTTTTATGGGTATAAAAAAATACATGATATAATAAGTAAATCTGAAAAATTTAATACAAACAGTAGTGATACCTTGGATGAAAAGGCTGTTGAGGAATTTTTAAATAATACTTCAAACAAAATAATTATGGCAGAAGAACTATCAAACTTTATTATTACAACTAAGTGTGAGGTTCCTCACATGATTCAAATGCTTTTCAGAAAGGTAGAAGAGGAGATCGCTTTTTGAATAATACAATATTAGATGGATTAACCGAGCTTCAGAAAAAAGTATGTCTTATTGACAACAAGCCACTTCTTGTCCTTGCTGGACCTGGATCAGGAAAAACTACTGTACTTACTAGAAAAATAGCATATATCCTTAACCAATCAAGGGGTGAAAGATTTAAGATTCTTGCACTGACATTTACTAATAAAGCAGCACAGGAAATGAGGTTTAGAGTTGAGGAGATTGTTGGTGAAGAAATAAAAAGAACTTTTATTGGGACATTTCATGCTTATTGTTATGATCTTCTGAAGGCCTACGGTCAACATATCGGAATAAATCATGACTTTATCATCTACGATAAGGATGAAGATCTCATCACACTATTGATTAATGCCGTTAGAAGTAGAGTTGATGAAGAACGAACAGGTAAATCAAAGCAAACCGTACTTTTAGAGAGATTCGATAGTGTAAGCATTATCGAAAATGTAGTCCCAACCTTTTATTATAATTATCAAAAATTGAAGAATAGACTTATAGGACCAGACGATATTAGGGATGATGATAATTCTTATACGGAGGAATTTAAAATAATATTCAAAATATATCAAGATGCTCTAGCTAATACCAATGTATTAGATTATTCTGATATAATTAATAATGCTTGTAGACTTCTTACTGAAAAAAAGTTTGTTGCTAACCAATTAAGAAAGATTTATAAGTATATATTAATTGATGAGGGGCAGGATACTAATAAGGCTCAATTTGAATTGTTAAAAATCATTTGTGGGGATTCATTAGATAATTTGTTCATTGTTGCCGATGAAGACCAATTACTATATGAGTGGAATGATGCAAAATTTGAATATCTTATCGAGCTTTACAATATGTACTCAATGGAGATAGTACAACTTAATGAAAGCTTTCGGTGTCCACAGGACATATTAGATATTGCTAATCGTCTTATCAGACATAATAAAAATAGGCTCCCAGATAAAAAGCAACTTATTTCAGGTAAGAGTCACGAAAACACTAGTATGATTTCGTTACGTGATTTTGATACTCAGGCTGAGGAAGCTGACTTTGTAACATCGGAAATACAGAACATCTATGAAGAAAATAGTACATATGAGAATATATGTGTAATAAGCAGAACAAAATACGTCTTTCAGCAAATTGTAGAAAGATTCAATAAAAATAAGATCCCATACTTTATACCAATGATGCAAGAAAAATTCTCCTCACGTGAAGTTAATTATCTAATAGATTTGTTAAAAATGATATCAAATGAAAACGATAAAGTGGTTGCCTACAATATAGCCAAGTACCTTGAAGTGAATTTTGATAACATTTTGCGGGAGGCTATCGCTAAAACTCTTTTTGAGGTCATATACACACGGATAGAAAAACAAAATAGTAAAATGGTCGATATACTTAAATTATTCCGCATTAACAAGAATGACTTTGATTCACACTTAAATGATTTACTTGAAACATTTGTTGATTCATTTCAATATGATGAGAAAGAAATGGAGGATATAAATGAAGATATCAAATTTATCCAAGACACTTACGATAAGTATAAACGTGAAAACTCTGCATCAAATAATAATTTTAGTGATTTTATGAATTATCTAGCACTTGCATCAAAAAAGGAGGGTAAAGGAGTTGCACTATTGACAGGACATGCATCTAAAGGTCTTGAGTTTGACTATGTATTTTTAATTTCACTAAATCAGGGTATTTTCCCAGACTTTCGAGCAATCAAAAATAACGCAGGGGGGCTTGAGGAAGAAAGGAGAAATTGCTTTGTTGTTATTACAAGAACTAAGAAGAAGCTGTTTCTAAGTTATGTCCATAAAAAGCCTAATAACGTTAAGATATATCCCTCTCAGTTTTTAAAAGAGATGGGTTTGATTTGATTCGTAATTTTAATGGTCCAAATACTCACTTACTATGACAGGGCATTCATTATATAATCTGAAGTCTCTTACACAGGAGGAGTTAGAAAACCTGTTTGCAAGTTACAGGATGCCTGCTTACAGGGTGAGGCAGCTTGTGCACTGGATGTATGAAAAGAGGGCGGCGAGCTTAGATGAGATAACGGAGTTCTCTAAGGCATTTAGGCAGGAGCTTGGGGCAGTTGCCTATATAAGCAACTTGCAGATTGTAAGTACGCGCAATTCTTCAGATGGCACGACCAAGTTTTTGTTGCAGCTTGATGATGGGCAGCGTATCGAATCCGTTCTTATCCCTGATGATGAGCGGCTGACGTTGTGTATATCGTCGCAGGTGGGGTGCAGGATGGGGTGTAAGTTTTGTCTGACAGCATCCGTGGGTTTTAAGAGGGGGCTTTTAGCGCATGAGATAGTTGATCAGGTGATAACTGTTGCGCGTTATATTGAGCCAGACAGGCGGTTGACCAATGTGGTGTTGATGGGGATGGGTGAACCACTGGACAACTTCGACGAGGTGGTCAGGGCGCTGTGGAGGCTGACAACCGATATGGGGATCTCAAAGAGGCACATAACCCTCTCAACGTGTGGCATAGTGCCGCATATGCTTCAACTCTACAGGCAGGGGCCTGAGGTCAACCTGGCCGTATCGCTAAACGCCACAACTGACCGGTCAAGGTCGTCGATCATGCCCATCAACAACAAGTACGGTATACAGGAGCTACTTCGGGCGTGCAGGCTTATTCCCATGTCGCCCAGGCAACGTATTACATTTGAGTATGTTCTTTTAAGGGGCGTTAACGACAGCATGGATGATGCAAAGCGTCTGTGTTCTCTTTTAAAGGGCATCCAAGCTAAGGTCAACCTCATACCATTTAATGAATACGATGGCGCACCTTTTAAAAGACCCGATGACGGCAGCGTGTTCAGGTTTCAAGAGTTGCTTACGAATAGGCAGATAATTACTTTTATCAGAAAGAGCAAGGGAGCGGATATCCTTGCAGCCTGCGGGCAGTTAAAGTACCAGGATACATCTACATTACATGATGTTCACTATTAATAACCCTATATAATTTGACAATGTCATATTAATGAGTACCGAAAAATGGTGTGCATAAGAAAGTCGTGGGTTTTGTCAAAGAAGGGGAGGCTCTGCCTCCCCTCAAACCCCTCCGCAAGGGGACCAGTCCCCTTGACCCCATTAAAATATATCATTGTTCCCATGTTTTTCTTATGCACCCGAAAAATGAACCCTTTTTTCAATCTACCATATTAAAATCTTTAGTATCTTCTTTATATTTCATGGTAACTATGCTTTTACCCTTTCTGGATTCCTGTTTACACAGGAATGATAAATTTGGAAAACGGCCATTACTGTCATTCCCACAAAAATGGGAATCCATAGTCTTGAAATCATAAACTATTTTACCATGCTTTTAAAGAGGATACCAGCAGCAACTAGGTACTTAAAGGCTGCCTATCATCTCCTCGGCGTTCATTGAGCTTCTCACAAGGGGGGCTGAGGCTACAAACTCAAACCCCATCGACACAGCCGCATCCTTAAGCCGTACAAACACGTCTGGATGCACGTACTCAACCACCGGGAGGTTGTCCTTGCCAGGCCGCATGTACTGACCAATGGTGAGAAAGCAGCATCCAGTAGCAGCTAAGTCTCTCAGAACGCTTAGGCACTCGTCATAGCCCTCACCAAGACCCAACATAAGGCCGGATTTTGTCTTTAGGTCTGGATATAGCTCCCTTGCCGTCCTTAGCACCCTTAGCGAGCGGTCGTACTGTGCCTGAGGTCTTACCACGGGGTACAAGGACGGGACGGTTTCGACGTTGTGATTGAAGACATCGGGGGAAGCCTCTAATACAGTTTTTAGGGCCTCAGTATCGCCCTTGAAGTCTGGCGTCAGCACTTCTATAGTGGCATCAGGCAGGTATCGCCGGACAGCGTTCACGGTCGTTGCGAAGTGTTCAGCGCCTCCGTCGTCGAGGTCGTCGCGGGTGACGGAGGTTATAACGACGTGTTTGAGGCCGAGCGTATGTGCCGCTTGTGCAACCCTCTCCGGCTCGGTGTTGTCAACAGGTTGGGTGTGTGAGCGGTTGACTGAGCAGAAGCCGCAGGTACGCGTACAGGAGTTTCCAAGTATCATAAACGTGGCCGTCGGTTTAGTAAAGCAGTGGCCGCGGTTTGGGCATCTGGCCTCCTCGCACACGGTGTTGAGTTTGAAGGAGCGCAGGAGCTGTTTCGTCTGTCGCGTGTTTTTGAAGGCGTTTGCCTTAACCCAGTCTGGTTGTCTCATAGTGATCGTCTCATTTGGCCTCGTTCCATAGTCTATCCATCTCCTCAAGGGACATGTCTGACAGGTCTATGTTTTGTTGCCGTGCTGTGTTTTCGATGTGTTCAAACCTGCGTTGAAACTTGTTGATAGTCCTTCTGAGGGCGTTTTCCGGGTTGACCTTAACGAATCTGGACAGATTGACAAGTGTAAAGAGCAGGTCGCCAAGTTCATCCTCTACGGCATCTAATGTCTTGTCCTTGAGGGCTTCCTTGAATTCGTCCAGTTCCTCAGCGAACTTCTCAAGTACCTCCTCGGCCTTTTGCCAGTCAAATCCTACACGCGATGCCCTCTGCTGAATCCTGTATGCCCGTAAGAGGGATGGTGCAGAGGCGGGTACGCCGCTTAGGGGAGACTCTCTGCCCTCTTCCTTTTTGCGTTCTTCCCACTGTTTGAGCACCTCCTCCGGCGTCTCAAACGAGGCATTGCCAAAGACATGGGGGTGTCGGAAGATCATTTTGTTGCCGATGACCTCCACGACGTCGTATATGTTAAAGTGTCCTTGTTCGCTTGACATCTGAGCAAAAAACAGTAGCTGGAACAGGACGTCGCCAAGTTCTTCCTTTAGTTTAGCGGGGTTGCCCTCGTCAATTGTCTCGATAATCTCATAGACCTCCTCCATGAGGTAAGGGATAATGGACTTGTGTGTTTGTTCTTTGTCCCACGGGCAACCCTTTTCTGACCTCAGCGTGGCCATGATATTAACGAGCTCATCAAACGTCATAGGTTTTAGCTTAACAGAAAATATAAAAAAGGACAAGTGCAGGATGGAAGATTGTCATAGCAAAGTGATAATGTCCTTCTCAAAGAGGCCATAGTATCCTTTACTTCCTATTAAGTTTACTCCGCAACAAGTAACCATCAAACGAATCCACATCACGCAGGAAGGGGTCAAGGGGACTGGTCCCCTTGTGGGAGGGTCTAGGGAGGACAAAGCCCTCTCTATTTTTTTGCCTCTTTACATCCTTAAGTCAACAGCATTAATTCTGAGGGGGGGGCAGCGCCGCCCCCCTTCTTTCTTTTTTTCTTAGAAGTGATGTTCGATGGCGCTTAAAAATATGCCCATAGAGCGTTTTAGTCTTAGGTGAGCCATTTCATAACTGTATACAGCATCTGACAGCCTTCGTTGAGATGTTGCCAGCAGATTGTTGGCGTCCATGACGTCCAGGCTTGTTGCAATACCTGCATCAAATTGCCTCTTTACGCTTGAGTAGTTATCGGTAGCATAGGTCAGGGCGTCTGTGAGGGATTGTATAATACCCCTTTGAGTTATATAGTTTAAGCAAGAGCTTCTAACGTCAAGTGAGATGGATTTTTTTAGGCTTTCAATGGCAAGTTCACTCTGCCGTTGTTTTGCCATAGCTTCTCTTAGCTCTGCCTTTCTAGCTCCACCATCGTAAAACGGGTAGCTTAACTTGATCGAGGCGTAGGCGGTATCTGTGTTATTAAATAGCCACCCTGGGGTGTCATCCTTTTTAAGAAGGACGCCCTCGATGGATATCGTTGGCCAAAAAGAGCCCTTAGCTGATTCTATAACCTTTTGTGCAATATCTCGTTTAGTTGAGTGCGATTTGATCTCGTTTCTTTCCTTAAGCGCTACTTGAGTAAAACACTCTATGCCGTCTACGAGGCATCCCGAAAAGTCGTGGGTTGGTGGTGGAGTCTCTATGACATCAAAATCACCAGCTATCCCAGCGACATTTTTTAAGGCTGCCTTTTTTATTTCCCTTTCGTTTTGTGCACGTAACACCTCGGACATGGCCGTTGAGAGTTCAGTGTTCGCCCTTAGCAGGAAGGTCTTAGTGACCTCTCCGATCTTGAGCTTGATTTCTGCGGCTTCAAGGTAAAGTTTGAGTCTTTCAACGTTTGCCTGTGCTATCTCCTCGGCCTTTTTAGCCTTTAGATAATCGTAGAAGGCTGATGCAACAGCATAAAGATATTCTTCTGTGATGGCACGGTAGTTGTATGTGTTCTTTTCGATTGTCTTTTCGGCTATGTCAATAGTCTTAAGTTCTACACCGCCTAATGACAGGCTTTCATCGAGTCGGATCCCCCCAATTATAGATGACTCTGGCTGCATCACCATACCGCCTGATACCGTCTTATCTCTGTTGTATCGTGTATAGGTATAAAAGGCGGAGAGTTTTGGCATAATGGCAGCGATTGTCTTCATCTTCTGCTGTTGAGCTATAAAAATATCCTCTTCAGATATCTTGATTACCTCTGATGTCTTCATGGCATGTCTGTAGAGCTCTTGTAGGCCGTAGGACTTGTATGACGTCTCTTGCGTAGTTGGATATGAATCAACCTCCATAAGTCGATAGTCGAAGGTCTCTGTCCCCAAAAGCGATGTGGGTAGTATCACTGTCAGCATGTATACGAACATACCACAGACAACGGTTTTGCAGATGTAACTGGTGATATTTATATTATAGAGTTGCACAGTTAGGGAAACAATGACATTATGGACTCTTTTTTGACCTTGTCAGTTTCTTTTATAAGTCTTTTCACGTCTCACTGGAACGCCTTCTACTGTTAAGATACTCATAGACAGCAGGCATCACCGATATGATTATAATTGCGAATATGACGACCGTAAAATTCTTTTTGACAATAGGGATGTTTCCGAAAAAATAGCCTCCCAGGAGCATGATCAGGATCCATAAGAGTCCACCGACCACATTGTATGTGATAAAGCGCACGTAAGCCATCTTACCGATGCCGGCTACAAACGGTGCAAACGTCCTAATGATAGGGACAAAACGTGCAAGGATTATAGTCTTTGCCCCGTATTTTTCATAAAAGCGTTGGGTTCTTTCGAGGTGTTCCTTATTAAAAAAACGTGACTTTTCTTTAGTAAACACCTTTGGGCCTGCAACAAAACCAATCCAGTAGTTGACCGTATCGCCAATGATAGCTCCCAGACTTAATAGGATAATCAGCCAGTGAATCTTCATCGGTGTAATGGCGGCAAGTGCGCCTGCTGCAAAGAGCAGTGAGTCCCCTGGTAGAAAGGGGGTTATCACTAAACCAGTTTCGCAAAATATGATACAGAACAAGATGCCATACGTCCAGCTGCCATAACTATTTACCAACTCATACAGGTGTTTATCGAGGTGAATTATTATTTCAACAAAGTTCTTGATCAGTTCCAATTCAGTTGTTTACTCCTTCTTTAATTCGATGTTAAACTAGTTTTTTCATGGATATGGAGCAGCCTCTAGGCCACCCCATGACCACATTACTCCATTCTTTGAACGACATCATCTGCTGAATCATTTAATCCGCCAAGAGGGGTCGGGGACGGTTGCTGGTGAACCGCCGGTAGAGATAGCCGTCCCATTCATAAGCCAGATTATTACCTGACCAGATGATGTGTTTTGCCAAAGGACGTCGCTCTTGCCATCGCCGTTGAAATCACCAATACCCTTAATCCGCCAAGAAGGGTCGGGGACGGTTGCTGGTGAACCGCCGGTAGAGATAGCCGTCTCATTCATAAGCCAGATTATTACCTGACCAGATGATGTGTTTTGCCAAAGGACGTCGCTCTTGCCATCGCCGTCG